>JABMMO010000068.1 GCA_013205455.1 Actinomycetota bacterium | reverse complement strand
CGCATGCGTTGGAAAGGCAAGCGCCCATCTGTTCGTGGTGTTGTTATGAACCCAGTTGATCACCCACATGGTGGTGGTGAAGGTAAAACTTCTGGTGGCCGGCATCCGGTTTCACCTTGGGGTAAGCCTGAAGTTCGAACTCGTAAAAAGAAGTCGAGCGATCAACTTATTGTCCGTCGTCGTCCAGCTAACAAGAGCCGATAAGGAGCCCTTTAAAAATGCCTCGTAGTTTAAAAAAGGGTCCATTCGTGGACAAACACCTCTCTAAAAAAGTGGATGCTCAAAATGAGCAAGGCACCAAGGTTGTTATTAAGACTTGGTCACGCCGCTCAATGATCACGCCATCAATGATTGGTCACACCATCGCAGTACATGATGGTCGTAAACACGTTCCGGTTTATGTAACTGAAGCGATGATTGGTCACAAACTTGGTGAGTTCTCACCAACTCGTACTTTCCGTGGTCACATCAAACAAGAGGACCGAAAGGTGGTTAAGGATGCTTAATACACCACTAATCGCAACTGCGACAGTTCGCGGATTGCGCGTAACGCCTCAGAAAGCACGTCGTGTTGTGAATTTAATTCGCGGCATTCGTGCAGATGAAGCCATCAACATTGTGAAGTTCGCGCCACAGATCGCAGTTAGCGAAGATGTGTACACATTGCTTAACTCTGCAGTTGCTAACGCAAAGCAGAAGAACCCAGCAATTCGCGATGCTTCTGAACTTTGGGTAACTGAAGCTCTTGTTGAAGAGGGCCAAACTATGAAGCGTTTCCGCCCACGTGCACAAGGTCGCGGATTCCAAATTTTGAAGCGCAGCAGCCAAATCTCTGTCGTACTTTCTGACGATAAGAATTACCGCCGCCCTTCTAAAGAATCAGTTCGCAAAGCTGCAAAAGCAGCTGCCGAAGCAGGAGAGGGTGTGACCGAATAAATGGGTCAAAAAATAAATCCATACGGCTTCCGGTTAGGTATCACCACTGAATTTAAATCTCGTTGGTATGCCGAGAAACTTTATAAAGATTATGTAAAAGAAGATGTCATGATCCGTCGTTCAATGGAGAAAGGTATGGAGCGCGCTGGCGTTTCGCATATCGAAATTGAACGTACTCGCGATCGGGTACGTATTGATCTTCACACCGCTCGTCCTGGCATCGTAATTGGTCGCCGTGGCGAAGGTGCAGATCGGCTTCGACTTGATCTCGAGAAGTTAACTGGCAAGCAAGTTCAGTTAAATATTCTTGAAGTGAAGAACCCAGAAATAAATGCCCAACTTGTTGCGCAAGGAATTGCAGAACAACTTGCAGCACGTGTTTCTTTCCGACGCGCAATGCGTAAGTCAATGCAGACAGCGTTAAAAGCTGGGGCAAAAGGTATTCGAGTTCAATGCGGTGGACGTCTTGGCGGAGCAGAAATTGCACGTTCTGAGTTCTATCGTGAAGGCCGAGTACCACTACATACGCTTCGTGCCGATATTGATTACGGTTTCTATGAAGCCCACACAACATTTGGTCGTCTTGGCGTAAAGGTCTGGATTTATAAGGGCGAAGTTATCCAATCTCGCGCTGAACGCGAAGCTGCTGCAGTTGCACAAGCTCGCGCTCCTAAAGCAGATCGGCCACGTCGTAACGCACCACGTGCACCACGCGGTGAAGTTACAAAGACATCGGTTGCCGCTCGCGAAGCTGCAGCTGAAACACCAGCAGAGACTTCAACAGTTACTACTGAAGGAAGTGATGCATAGTGTTAATTCCACGTCGTGTTAAGCACCGCAAACAACACCACCCAAGTCGTTCTGGTAAAGCAAAAGGTGGCACAACAGTTGCATTCGGCGATTACGGTATTCAAGCTCTCGAAGGTGGCTATGTCACTAACCGTCAGATTGAAGCTGCACGTATCGCAATGACCCGTCACGTAAAACGTGGTGGAAAAGTTTGGATCAATATTTATCCAGATCGTCCGCTCACAAAGAAACCAGCTGAAACTCGTATGGGTTCCGGTAAAGGTTCGCCAGAGTGGTGGATCGCAAATATCAAGCCAGGTCGCGTGATGTTTGAAATCTCTGGCGTAACTCAAGAGATCGCAAACGAAGCGTTAACTCGAGCTATGCATAAATTACCGGTCAAGTGCCGCGTTGTACGTCGCGAGGAGGCATAAACAATGGCAATCATCACAGCAGAAGAACTTCGCCCATTGAGCGTTGAAGAGTTGGAAACCAAACTCAAGGAAGCAAAGGAAGAACTTTTCAACCTTCGTTTCCAAGCAGCAACTGGTCAACTCGAAAGCCATGGTCGCTTAACTGCGGTCCGTAAAGAAATTGCACGCATCTATACAGTGTTGCGTGAACGTGAACTAGGTATCGGAGGTGCTGCATGACTGAGCAAGCTCGCGGATTTCGCAAGACTCGCGAAGGCGTAGTCGTTAGCGACAAGATGGATAAAACTGTCGTCGTTAAAGTTGAAGATCGTGCATCGCACGGTATCTACTCAAAAGTTATAACCAAGGCGAAAAAGCTAAAAGCGCATGATGAATCTAATTCAGCAGGCATTGGCGATCGCGTCCGAATTATGGAAACTCGGCCACTCTCAGCGACAAAACGCTGGCGGGTAGTCGAGATCCTCGAGAGAGCTAAGTAAAGGTAGGCGTAAAAAATGATTCAACAAGAGTCGCGTCTACGCGTCGCGGATAACACTGGAGCTAAAGAGCTTCTCTGTATTCGTGTGCTCGGAGGTTCATCGCGTCGTTATGCCGGCATCGGCGACATCATCGTATGTTCTGTTAAGGATGCAATTCCTGGCGGACAGGTTAAGAAAGGTGAAGTCGTAAAGGCTGTCATCGTTCGTACCGTTAAAGAGAACCGTCGTGCCGATGGTTCATATATTCGTTTTGATGAAAACGCAGCAGTTATTCTGAAAGATGACGGCGAGCCTCGCGGCACCCGTATCTTCGGACCAGTTGCTCGCGAACTTCGTGATAAGAAATTCATGAAGATTATTTCATTAGCTCCGGAGGTGTTATAACCAATGGCCAGAATTAAAAAAGGCGACACTGTTCTAGTAATCGCCGGAAAAGATAAGGGTGTAACTGGAAAAGTTCTCTCTGTCGATACTAAAACCGCTCGAGTACTTATCGAAGGTGTGAATCGCGTAAAGCGCCACACTAAAGAAAATACCTCTGATCGCGGCGTTAAAGTTGGCGGGATTCTTACAGTTGAAGCCCCAATCGCTTATTCCAACGTGATGCTTCTTGATGATGATGGTCAAGCAACACGAATCGGTGTCCGCAAGGATGACGACGGAAAGAATGTGCGAATTTCGCGCCGAACTGGGAAGGACATCTAATGACAACTAATACTGCGTCATTGCCACGTCTAAAAGGACGCTATCGCGAAACAATCGCGCCCGCGCTTAAAGCCGAATTCGGATTTAAAAATGCGATGCAGATTCCAACCCTGGTCAAGATCGTTGTGAACATGGGCGTTGGCGACGCTGCTAAAGATTCAAAACTTATTGAAGGCGCAATTCGTGATCTCGCAACTATCACTGGCCAAAAGCCATTGGTAACAAAGGCAAAGAAATCCATTGCTAACTTCAAACTCCGTGAAGGAATGCCAATCGGTGCCCACGTAACAATTCGTGGTGACCGGATGTGGGAATTCGCAGATCGCCTATTGAGCATCTCGCTTCCTCGTATCCGCGACTTCCGTGGACTTTCACCAAAACAATTTGATGGCAAAGGTAATTACACCTTTGGTATCACCGAACAGGTTGTATTCCCAGAAATCGAACAAGACAAACTTGATCGAGTTCGCGGTATGGATATCACCTTCGTAACTACAGCAAAGAATGATGATGAAGGTCGCGCGTTGTTACGTGCGCTCGGATTCCCATTCAAAGACTAATTAGGACAAGAGGCTAAGGAAAAAAATGGCAAAAACATCACTGATCGTTAAAGCTAGTCGCAAACCTAAATTCAAGGTTCGTGGCTACACACGTTGCCAACGTTGTGGTCGTCCGCATGCTGTATATCAAAAGTTTGGTATCTGCCGTATCTGCTTCCGCAATATGGCGCACCGCGGTGAACTCCCAGGCATCACAAAGGCTTCTTGGTAATTAGTTGAGCTTCTCAACTACCAACCAAAGAAAAAATTAATCGTCCACGAATATCAACTATGAAGTAGGTCCTTAACCGGAAACCACTTTAAGAAAGGCCAAAGGCCACGTATGACAATGACAGATCCGATCGCAGACATG
>JABMMO010000067.1 GCA_013205455.1 Actinomycetota bacterium | reverse complement strand
ACCTTACCTTTTACGGCAGGTTTGGCAGTTGCGGTTTTAGCTTTTGGGGCGGCCATTACTTGGTCTCCTGTTTCTTACCAGCAATTGCTACACGTGGACCCTTGCGAGTACGTGCATTGGTGTGGGTACGTTGGCCACGAACTGGAAGTCCCTTACGGTGACGAATTCCTTGGTAGCACTGAATTTCAACTTTACGACGGATGTCGCCCGAGACTTCACGGCGAAGATCGCCTTCGATTTTATAATTTGCTTCGATGTATTCACGAAGCTTGATGAGATCTGGCTCTTGCAGATCCTTAACGCGGATATCTGGAGAAACACCAGTCGCTGCAAGTGTTGCATGCGCGCGAGTTTCACCGATTCCAAAAATATATTGAAGCGCAACCTCAAGCCGTTTTTCACGCGGCAGGTCGACGCCAACTAGACGGGCCATTTACATACCTATTCCATTATTCCGAAGGTCCTGAGCAGTGCTTCTCTTTCGAGCTTCCGCCTTCGGGCAGAAGGTTTAGTAGTTTCCTACTAATTGCACCACACGTACTTTTATTTAGTTATAACAGCGATAAAAAATTAGCCTTGACGTTGCTTGTGACGTAGGTTGTCGCAGATAACCATGACGCGACCATTACGACGTACAACTTTGCACTTGTCGCAAATCTTCTTCACGCTTGGTTTAACCTTCACAACATCCTCGTTTCGTAACGTAACTAATTATTTGTAACGGTAAATAATTCGACCTCTAGTGAGGTCATACGGACTCAACTCCACGATCACACGGTCAGATGGCAAGATGCGAATGTAGTTCTGTCGCATCTTCCCGCTGATGTGCGCGAGAACGTTATGTCCATTTGTAAGCTCAACTCGAAACATTGCGTTTGGTAAAGCTTCAGCCACGGTGCCCTCGATTTCGATTGCACCTTCTTTTTTGGCCAAGCAATACCTACTAACTCTCGTTTATTGAATTTACTTACATGCTTCCGCTCAGTTAGCTACTTTCAAATTTCTTCAAAGCAACGCGCCGATAGGCAGAGGGTTAGTTTAGGCGGGGCGGCGGTATAAGGGAAATCCGCTGGAAGTTACGCGGGAATTACCTGGACCGGGGCGCCTAAATCGAGGTTTCCAATATGGCCCTGGCCAATTATGGCCGCTGGTCGAGAACTCATGCTTGCAATGGCGGATTCCAAATTAACGCCAAGGTCTAATAACAAATTAAGGGAACCATAAAGGGACTCGACTCCCCCGGCTAGCACGCCATCACTTCTTACCGCGCGACCGGCCTTTACTTCAACTTCAAAAGTTCCAAAAGGAAACTTGCCTTCGCCAAGTCCGGCAGGTGCAACTGCATCGTTAGTAACAATAAATCGATCAGGTGCGGCTGCAATAGTTGCTTGTACAACTTCTGGTGCAACATGAACGCCATCAACAATTATTTGAATAGTGACATCATCACGTTCTAAGGCAACCCCGACAAGACCCGGTGATCGCAGAGTCATTGGTGGCATCGCGTTCCATAAATGTGTAACAGTTTTTGCGCCGGCATCAAAACCGGCGTGAGCTTCTGCGGCGGTTGCGTTTGAATGTCCAAGTGAAACAACAATTCCCATTGCGGACAAATGTTTTATAACTTCAATTGCGCCCGGAAGTTCTGGTGCGATGGTCACCATTGCAACCGAACCGGCTCGCAAATATTTTCCAATCAAATCTAAATTAGGGATTTGAAAATAGTCTAAGGGATGTACACCTGGTTTAGCAGTTGATATAAATGGACCCTCTAAATGAATTCCTAAAATTTTAGCTTCGTCACTCCCTGCTTCGCGTTTTGCATTTTCGATAAGCGCCATAACTTGCAAAGTTTCTTCGATAGGTCCAGTAATCAAAGTTGGCAAATACCCAATCACGCCTTGGTTATAAAGTGATTTCGAAACTTGTTTTATATCTGAAACAGTCTTGGCCGAAAGTAAATCCATACCACCATGACCATTTACTTGCAGATCTACAAAACCTGGAATTGCTAATCCAGATTTACCGGCGCTCTCTCCATAACTAATTAATTCTCGATCTTTTACAACAATTCCACCGCTAATCCATTGTTCGTTTATCAAAGCTTTTTCCGTTGGAACCGCACCAGATTCGATAAAAGTTGAGATCATTTAGTCTTAGTAACTTTCAATAACCCAATTGGCGCATCTGGATTTAAACCATTTTTAAGAGCAAGCAACATTGCAAACTGTTGCAACACGATGCTATCTGCAATCACGGCAAGCGTTTCTGGAAGGCTGGCACCGCCTAATGAAATCTCACCACTCGTTAATTCAAATCCGCTACCAATCCAGTAAATATGTGGCGTAATTTCCCGAATTCGCGTAACTGTGGCCGCCATCCCAGAAGTAGCTACACCCGCAGGAGCTAAGAAAATCACGCGCGAGTTTTCATGAAGTGAGGAAATCGGCCCGTGCAAATAATCGGCTGACGAAAAAGATGAGACGGGAATCTTTAAAGTTTCTTGGATTTTTAACGCAGTTTCATGGGCATTTGCATATGCAAAGCCACGACCTAGCGTGGTGATACCAAAGGAATGGTCGAAGCTATCCACTATTTTTGAAACTGCTTCAATATTTCTGACAGCGGCATTAGATTCGCGCACAAGTGCCACAAAATCGATTTCGGATTTAGCCCAAGCCGAGACAATTAATAGCGAAAGTAAGAGTTCGGCAGAATAACTTTTTGTGGCCGCAACTGCTTTCTCCTCGCCAGCCTCTAAATAAAGATGGAGGTCAGCGGACTTTGCGAGTGGGCTATTTAGATCATTGGTGAGGGCTAATACTTTTGCACCGCCGATTTTCGCGGCTTGCGCATAATTAATAAGGTCGGGCGATTGACCACTCTGACTCAGCGCAATAACTAAACAATTCTTAAATTTCAATTTAGTCTGATAAACGGTAACTACTGATGGTGAGGCTAGTCCACATGGAATCCCGATTTTAGTTTCAATTAAATACTTTAAATAAAGTGCAGCGTTATCGGAGGTGCCGCGAGCTAGCAAAATAACGGAATCAAAAGAATCTAATGGCAGCTTTTGAATTTGGGCGGTAGTAGCGGCGGCGTTATCAGCAATTTTCTGGAAAATGCTAGGAATTTGCGCGATTTCCGCCCGCATCAGCGAACCGTTATTACTCATGGCTAATTTTCGCACAGTTACTGCTAATAAGGAAAAACTAAGAGAGTAACGAAGATATTTCTACGCCTAGCGCGCCTAATTCAGCTTTACCGCCATCATGCGCAGTCAGCACAAAAGGTTTTCCATCAGGCAAGATTGCAAATGAATTTTCAAAGTGTGCACTGCGAGATTTATCGGTAGTCACCACAGTCCAATCATCTGATAAGACTTTAGTTTTATCAGTACCGCGGGTAATCATTGGTTCGATGGCTAACGCCATTCCAATAATAATTTCTGGGCCATTCCCAGCTTTACCAAAATTTAGAATATGCGGTTCTTGATGCATTTCACTACCGATTCCATGACCACCGTATTCACGCAAAATTCCATATTTACCTTGAGAAATAATGTATTGCTCAATTGCAAAACTCATATCAGTTAACTTGCCGCCACATTTTCCAGCTGCAATACCGTGCCACATCGAAGCTTCGCAAACATCCAACATTTCTTGATCAGCGGGATCAATTGGATCTACAACTACCGAGAATGCGGCGTCGCCGTGCCAACCTTCAATAATTGCACCGCAATCAATTGAAACCACATCACCTGACATGATCATGCGATCGCTTGGAATGCCATGCACAATTTCTTCATTGATTGAAGTACAAATGGTTCCAGAAAACCCGTGATAACCCTTGAAATTAGATTTGCCACCACCGCGGCGGATATTAGCTTCCGCAATTGCATCTAGTGCGCTCGTAGTAATTCCAGGTTTTATATTTTCTTTTACTAAATCTAAAGTCTCTCTAACTAATAGACCAGCCTTGCGCATTGACTCAAGTTGCGCCAAATTCTTGATTTGGATAGCCATTTAATTGCCGTTAGTAAGGGTTGCGATAGCTCGCTTTGAAATATCGGAAACTTCACCTAGAGCTGAAATGCTTTTTAATAAACCAGTTTTTTGATAGAAATCAATAATTGGCGCAGTTTGTTCGGCGTAGACATCAAGGCGGTGCTTGATAACTTCGGCTTTATCATCTTCGCGTTGGTATAACTCACCATCACATGATTCACATTTTTTAGCGGTATCTGAATAAATTTTGCCACAATCCCGGCAGGTACGACGACTTGATAAACGTTTGATGATCGCTTCATTCTCAATTTTCAATTCAAGTACGACATCAAGTGGTGTATTGGCAGCGGTTAAAGCGTTATTTAGGAATTCTGCTTGGCCGACATTTCGTGGATAACCATCGAGAAGGAAACCATTTCCAACATCGCTGTGGGTAAAGCGATCGCGGACCATCTCGTTAGTAACGGAATCGGGAACTAGGTTGCCGTTATCCATAAAAGATTTAGCTTGAATTCCTAGCGGTGTGCCATTTTTTAAATTCAATCGGAAAATATCACCAGTAGATATATGTGGAATCGCAAAGTGCGAAGCGAGGTGAACTGCTTGCGTTCCTTTGCCAGCGCCTGGTGGTCCAACCAGGATTAATCGCATTAGCGCAAGAACCCCTCATATGAGCGTTGTTGTAATTGGCTCTCGATCTGCTTTGCGGTATCTAAACCAACACCAACAACGATCAAGATTGCAGTTCCACCGAATGGGAAATTCTGGGAAGCGCCAAAAAGCACTAACGCAATAATCGGAATTACCGCTACAAACGCTAAGTAAAGCGATCCTGGAGCAGTAATGCGAGAGAGTACATATTGCAGATATTCCGAAGTTGGTCGACCGGCGCGAATGCCTGGTACGAAACCGCCGTACTTCTTCATATTCTCGGCAACTTCATCTGGGTTGAATGTGATCGCAACATAGAAATATGT
>JABMMO010000066.1 GCA_013205455.1 Actinomycetota bacterium | reverse complement strand
GGAATTACTGCCAACAATTTATGCATGCAGATGCAAGCCGACGTTATGCAGATTGAAATTACTCGACCAATGATTGCTGAAACCACGGCGCTTGGTGCTGCTTATGCTGCTGGGCTAGCGGTGAAATTCTGGAGTGACACTAAAGAACTTAAAGATCAATGGCAACAATCGCGCAGGTGGCATCCAACCTCAACTAGCGAGCTAGCAACCACTGGATTTGCAACTTGGCAGAAAGCAATTGCGCGAACCCTTAATTGGATTGATTAATTTCGATTAGCAGGGCATTTTCTGGCGCCAATATTGGAGCGGGCAATCCAATTTCCATAAGTACCGCGCCACTTAAAGTTACTCCGGTTAGCCATGTTGGTGGTTCGATCAACATAAAGAGCGGCGCACCGGCTGGATAAACGGCTTTAACTTGGTAATTTTTTTCCGGATTCAAATCTCTAAAAGTTAATTGAGCGGGATGTACTGCAGTTGTTGGCGTTAATTGTGCAAATGAAAATATCGCGCGTTCTCTTTTCCTGTCAATAACTCCGTAAAGATAAGCGTTCTCGTCAGCATAATCAATGCGAATTGATTTACCGGTATGCAATAGGTCGCGGTTAGCTTTGTAATAAGCGGCCCAAGTCTTAAGGGCTGTTTTATCATCGCTACTAATTTTTGATACATCCCATTCAATTCCAGCATGGCCAAAGAGCGCAGTTGTCGCTCTAAAAGATAATGAGAGCGAACGTCCGGTTTGGTGACCTGGTGTTGGTCCAATATGGGTTCCTAAAAGCTCTGGCGGAATTATTTGGCCAGTCCAGCGTTGATTTCGTTGTCGTTCCAATGCGTCGTTGTTGTCGCTAACCCAAAAACGATCTACGTAATCAATAACTCCTAAGTCAACGCGGCCGCCACCAGAAGCGCAAGATTCAATCTCTAACTTTGGGTGGCGCTTTTTTAACTCTGAAAATAATCGGTAAATAGCAAGAGTTTGATTTCTTACCGCAGCTTGTAAATTATGAGAAGCATCAACTACGACGCGGTTGTGATCCCACTTAATATAATCAATCGGAAATTCAGTTAATACTGCGCTTACTTGCTCGAGTACATGGCTAAAAGCCGCGGCATTTGTTAAGTCTAAAACTAACTCATGGCGCCAGTTGTTTTCGCTATGCCCTCCGGTATTTAAAACCCAATCTGGGTGGGCACGATAAAGATCTGAATCTTGATTGACCATTTCGCCTTCAAACCAGAGGCCAAATTCCATTCCTTTGTCGTGGATATCGGAAATTATCGAAGTGAGCCCGTTGGGCCAGACTTCCTTATTAACAATCCAATCCCCTAGCCCAGCTCGATCACTCCGTCGAGCACCAAACCAGCCATCATCAAGTACTAATCGCTCCACACCAATTTCAGCAGCAACTTCTGCGATCGCATTTATTTTTCTTGCATCATGATCAAAATAGATTGCTTCCCACATATTTAAAGTTAACGGACGAGCTTTCTTTGGATGAACGCTTCGAGCACGAATATGCGAATGGAACTTCTCGGAAATTCCATCTAGCCCAGATTTTGAATAAACTGCTTTCAGCGCTGGTGCTTCGTATTTTTCATTTGGTTGCAAAATAACTTCACCAGGGAGCA
Organism: Actinomycetota bacterium; assembly: GCA_013205455.1. Lineage (GTDB taxonomy): Bacteria > Actinomycetota > Actinomycetes > Nanopelagicales > Nanopelagicaceae > UBA7398. The sequence goes on along the minus strand of JABMMO010000066.1, from coordinate 11,527 downwards.
AAATTTCAGATGCACCGATTGATTGGGTGCGATCCCATATCCGTTCTACCATAAATTGTGAATTACCACTCCAAGCTAATGAAATCGCCCAAGCTTCGCCAGATGCAAAACTCGTATTTTCAGTTAACGCGATCTCCGCGATAGTAAAATTATGACCACTTCGCCCTTCATGCGAATCACGTACCCAGAGCCCAGTTGCTATATCGCGCCGCTGTGGGTTCCGTTCATTTGACCAACGTCCCGCAAAATCTAGAGTTTGAGAGGCGCGATCAGGCAACGGTAGCCAATATGCAAAATTGTTTAATGTGTATGAATCGCTACCTATGTTTTTCACTGAATTTACTTGAGTGAGTACGCCATATTCGTCTAAATTAAAACGCAGATTAATCTCTAATTGCACTTGCGAATCTAGTAGAACAACTTCTACATGGTCACCGGAGGTAGCGATGTTAGAAACTTCAAATTTAGTAGACCAAAATTTTCCATTTCTATGTCCGCTAATAGTTGGATTCCCCAACCAACCCCGCGATTGTTCGCGCATTACGCCAGAAAATTGTCGATTATCGAACGCGCTATTTGAAATAGAACGTTCTCGGGTAGCTGAAATCGAAGTAGTTAATTTTCCAATAGCCGCTCCCCAGTGTTCAATCACCAAAGCGCCATCTACGAGAGCGAGAACGAGGTCAACGCCACCGCGAGATAAGTGCGTCTGCTCTTTCATGCGGGTAGAGTAACGCTCATTATGACCTCTTCGCAGATTTCACTTAGCGCCGGCGTTATTCGTACTGATTTACCAATGTCAGATGGCCGAACCATCCGATATTACGACAGCGAAAAACAATCCCGAAGCGCTAAAGATCTCCGCCCAGTAGAAGTACAACCTGGGATTGGTGAGTTGCGGTTAGACCCATTGGTTAATGAATGGGTTGCGATGGCTGCGCATCGTCAAGGTCGAATTTTTCTACCGCCGAAAGAACTATGTCCACTTTGCCCATCAAGTGTTGACTTGCTTACAGAAATTCCAGATAGTAATTATGAAGTTGTGGTCTTCGACAATCGTTCCCCATCTTTACGCCCACCGGATAGTAATTTTCAGATTCCTAACGAATTAAATTTTGATACTCCAATTGTGCCAGCCGCAGGAAAATGTGAAGTAGTTTGTTACGCCGCAGATCATGGTAAATCCTTTAAAGATCTATCCGCTAAGCAAATCAGAACTGTTATGGAAGCTTGGCGAAATCGAGTAAAAGAATTATCTTCGGAAGATTTCATCGCGCATATATTTCCGTTTGAGAACCGCGGTGAAGAAGTTGGGGTAACACTTTCCCATCCACACGGCCAGATTTACGCATATTCCTACTTAACACCTCGCGTTGAAAAGATGTTAGCGGTAGCGCAAGCGCATAAAACAAGAACTGGTCGCGTTCTGCTCGATGATGTAATCGCGCGCGAAATTAAAGACAAAGTGCGAATTGTGGCGCAAAATGCAGATTGGATTGCATACGTTCCTTACGCTTCGCGCTACCCATTTGAGATCCATTTAGCTCCCCTAAAGTCAGTTGCTGATATGGCCGAATTGAGTGATGCCCAAGCAGATTCCTTTTCAATAATTTCGCAAGAAGTTTTCCGCCGATTAGATGGTGTCTTTGGAATTGAGATGGCTTACATCGCTGCTTGGCACCAAGCTCCAGTTCGTGTTGGTAGAGATGCACTTAAATTACATCTGCAGATTTGTAGCGTGCGAAGACAACCAAATAAACTTAAATATCTTGCTGGATCCGAATCCGCTATGGGCGCATTTATTATGGATATGAAGCCAGAACAATCCGCACAACAACTTCGCGAGGTTAAACTGTAGTGACGCACCCGCTTGCCGAAAAATTTTCAACAACATTCGGTGCGCAACCAGATTTGATGGCACAGGCACCTGGGCGAGTAAATCTGATTGGCGAGCACATTGATTACAGCCAAGGATTTGTATTGCCATTCGCTATTGATTTGTATACATCGGTCGCTATTCGGAAACGAAATGATGGCATCGTAAGAATTGCATCTTCGCAACGGAAACAGCAATTTGAAACATTCGAAATTACCGATATTAAACCTGGTTATGGAGTTGGTTGGGTGAAGTATCCACTTGGAGTGCTCTGGGCGTTAGAAATATCTAGCGGAGTGGATATTTTTATCGATGGAAAAGTTCCATCTGGTGCTGGTCTCTCATCTTCAGCAGCGCTTGAGTGCAGTCTTGCATTTGCGATTAATGAACTTTTTCACCTTGGTAGGTCACTAAAAGATTTAGCCTTGCTTTCACAAAAAGCTGAGAATGATTATGTAGGCGTCCCCTGCGGGATTATGGATCAATCTATTTCATTGATGGGAAAGTCTGGTTTTGCGCTATTGATTGACTGTAGTGACTTAAGCACCACGCTAGTTCCACTAGATTTAACTAGAGCAGATCTGCAACTTCTAATTATTGATACCGGAGTCCATCACGCACTTGTCGATGGTGGATATGCAGAACGACGAGCCTCATGTGAGAGCGCAGCAGCCAAGATTGGGGTTGCATCAATGCGACAACTCTCTGCTGCACTTCTTGAAAATAACCAAAAGAATTTAACTAATTCAGAATTTATGCGGGCGCGACATGCAGTTACTGAAATTGCAAGAGTTTTAGAAACGGTAACAAAATTGCGAGAATCGGATTACCTGGCAGTCGGTAAGATTTTAAATGAATCTCACCGTTCGCTCCGAGATGATTACACGGTTTCCTGTCCAGAATCGGATTTAGTTGTGAACACCGCAAATGCAAACGGTGCGCTCGGTGCACGGATGGTTGGTGGTGGTTTTGGTGGCAGCGTGATCGCGTTGATTGATCGAGCAGAAACTGGAAAAATTTCAATTGCGATCGAACAAGCTTTTGCAAATGCAGGCTATAAACCGCCTCGATTTTTTACTTCACTACCAAGCGATGGTGCTAGCTTAATTAACTAACTGGATTGATTGAGAGAACTTCTACCCCACCAATAGCATTGAGAACGTTCAATAAATCAGTTGAATCACTGCCAGGGATCGCAATTGTGATGTCATCTATGCCACGACCATCTTCGCTTCGAAGAACTACTAAACCTCGAATATCCCCGCCCGCGAATCCAATTGCAGAAGCAACTGCTCCTAGTGAGCCAGGACGATCTGGTAACGCAATTTGAACTCGGAAGATTGCCATGTCAGAAGTGTAAAGGATATTTACTTAAACTAGAAATATCTCATCACCTTTTACCAAAATCTCAACTTTTGGCAATGGTGTGGTTGTTGGGCCAGCAAGAACTTTTGCGCTGTTTGCCGGATCATATTCTGCGCCATGGCAAGGGCAAATTAAATGTTTACTATTTTTATCAAACTCAACAGTGCAACCTTGGTGGGTACAAACGGCAGAATAAGCATAAACCCCAGATTTTGTGCGAAAAATAATGGCCGGTGCGCCAAAGGTATCGACAATGTTTATTGAGGTTCCGATTGCAATATCACTAACTTTAGCGATTGCATTTGAAGAACCAGCGCTCAATAATTTTTTAGGTCCACGTTTGAAATTCTTTCCAGCAATAACTCCAATTATCGAAAGCCCGCCTAAAAGTGCAAGAGTTAAAACTTCCCGGCGATCAGAAAAATTAGGTAAACGTAACCTGCCAGATTTCCTGAAAATAGAGCCAAGCAAAACTGCCCACATAATTACATATGCGCTATTGCTACCTAGAAAATATGGAGATACCGTCCATGAAAGTGTTAACCAAAGTGTTAACGACATAATTAATCCACCAAGTGCGGCATAAACCAACATGAAACCAGAAAGTGTTGCTAATCCAATTGCAAACTCAGAAATCATTGCAACTAATCCCATTAGATCTGCATTTTCAACTAATTTATTAAGTGCGAAATTAAGTGGCGATGATTTTGGAATTCGTGCAAGTTGTGATCCGATATACCCGTTCGCGCCTTTAGTTAAGAAGCCCGGATCAGTGGCTTTATGCCAACCCGCATAAATCCAAGTGACTCCAAGCCAAAGGCGAAGTATTGAAATTGGAAGTGGGTGAATCCGCCAAGATCTTTGGATTGCGGTAAACATGGCTCCATTATTCACATTAATTTGCGAAATGGCTCCCTGACTTGGACTCGAACCAAGAACCTGCCGGTTAACAGCCGGCTGCTCTGCCAATTGAGCTATCAGGGATTGCTAAGTGCGAACTCTATCTGAAAATCAGAAAGGCTCTAAATCTCACCTAAACCCAACTCATGCTGGGTTCTGCGAGTGGTCTCCATCGCTACTAAATCGCCAAATATTCGATTGTATTCAGCCTCATTTTCAACTGGGTTAATTCGTTGCAGGGTGGATTTAATTTCAGCAATTGCACGACTAATCGCAACCTCTCTCAACCTTGCAATAATGCTGGACACATAACGATCTGAAACTTCGCCATCAGTTCTAATTGGTTCGACAGTTAACTCTGTTATAAATGAACGCAAATCTTCGGATTCGGCGCGATCAATTGAAACCGATTCATATTCGGGTTGGGTCAAAATAAAGTCTCGCAATTTTTGATATGCGGGATGAGTGAATGCGCTGTTCTCGATATCTTTCCAGCCGCGACATAACGCCGGCATTTGTAACCGTGCTTTTAATACTTCGCGTTCCAAAATTAGGCGAGGCTCCGATGGTTCTGGTCGCCAAGCTTGCGCATTTTCCACTTCAATGTTTTCAGTGCGAGCAACATTTGAAATACCGCGCTTAACTGCAGTACTTACAATCTCAACTTCCATGCCAAGCCAGCCAGCAAGTGAACGGGCGTACTCTGGACGAAGTGAAGTATCACGAATTTTTCCTATTAATGGGGCCGCAACATTTAGCGCACTCACTCGACCTTCTGGTGTTGCTAAATCGTATTGTGCAATCGCACTCTTAATCGCAAACTCAAATAGTGGAACTCGGCGCGCAATTAAATCTCGAACTGCGGCATCGCCAGAATCTTGGCGAAGTTCGCATGGATCTTTACCATTTGGCTCTACCGCCACAAAAGTTTGCGCTACAAATTTCTGATCATCAGTAAAAGCTCGAAGCGCGGCTTTCTGTCCAGCCGCATCGCCATCAAATGTAAAAATAACTTCACCTCGGAATGCATCATCATCCATTAACAACCTACGAAGAATTCGGATGTGGTCATCGCCAAATGCAGTACCGCATGTTGCAACCGCGGTAGTTATCCCCGCTAAATGTGCCGCCATTACATCGGTGTATCCCTCAACAATTACCGCTTGACGCTTCTTGGCAATCTCTTTCTTCGCAACATCCAGCCCGTATAAAACTTGCGATTTCTTGTAAATCGGAGTCTCTGGCGTATTTAAATATTTTGGACCTTGGTCAGCTTCATCGGTTGCTAATTTCCGGGCACCGAAGCCAACTACATCACCGGAGAGATCTCGAATCGGCCAAGTTAATCTATTTCTAAACCGGTCTATTGGACCTCGGGTACCATCTTTTGAAAGTCCAGCCAGCATAATCTCTTCATTAGTGAAACTTTTTCCTAATAAATATTTTGTTAAAGCATCCCATTCATCAGGGGCAAACCCGACGCCAAAACTTGCGGCAGCTTCTCTATCAAAACCACGTTTTTGTAAAAAATCACGACCATGTGCAGCAGTTGGCAATTGCAGTTGCTCTTGATAAAAAACTGATGCTGCTAAATTTGCTGCAACTAGTCTAGAGCGTTGTCCCGCCGGAGCTCTAGTCCCAGAAGATTGATCAAAAGTTAATTGGTAGCCAATTCGTTCCGCCAATCGTTCTATAGTTTCGGTAAAAGTTAAATGTTCCATCTTCATAATAAAGGCGATTACATCACCACCAATCTGGCACCCAAAACAATGGAAATACCCTTTGCTTGGCGTTACATGAAAGGACGGAGATTTCTCATCATGGAATGGGCAGAGCCCCTTCTTTTGACCGCCACCCGCGTTTTTAAGTTGGACATATTCACCCACAACTTCATCTACCGGAGAACGGTCGCGAACATATGAAACATCTTCATCTCGAATTCGACCGGACATAGCGCTTATCCTACTTTGGTCAATTTATCGTGCAGTAAATATGCGCCCATATCAGTAAGCGAAGCTACTTGGTCAATCACAACCCGCAATTTGTCACTTTCGTCGCTTGCGCGCTCCCATTCTTGTAAAAAGAAACTCTCCAAAGTGCCAGGCGCGCCTGCCCTAACCGCTTCCACAAGTCGGTGAATTGTGGTTCGTTGTTTTGCATAACGGTCTTGCGAATCTTCAGCTTGAATAATGTAATAGCCCGCAATTGATTTCAGTAGCGCTACTTCCGCGCGATGTGGGCGTGGCACTACTAAATCGGCGTTATATCTAACTAAATCGGTAACACCATACTTCGCACGGGTTTCGCGCTCAGCGGCCAGCGCATAGCGGCCAACTAGTTGGCTGGTTAAATCTTTCAAGCGCGCAAGATGTCGATGGCTCCTATCGAAACTTGTTGGCCAACAAGAAAGGCTCCTCAAGGATGCCATCGCACTTTCCGCTTCAGACGTTGTGATATCAGCGAGATAACTTTCTTGCGCTACTTTAAAAAGTTCTGACAAATTGCTCTCAATTTTTTCTATCACCACTTGACCGGTGACTAATCCATCTTCTAGATCGTGCACGGAATAGGCAACATCATCTGACCAATCCATAATTTGTGCTTCCATGCTGGTGTATCCGGTTGGCGCACCTTCCCGCATCCAATTAAAAATAGGTAAATCGTCTTGGTAAACCCCAAATTTTTTAGAATTTTCTAAATTACTCCACGGATATTTAGTTGCGGCATCTAATGATGCACGTGTTAGATTTAAACCAACTGAAATCCCAGCTTCATCCACAGTTTTTGCTTCGATACGAGTTAGCAATCTAAAACTCTGGGCGTTTCCTTCAAAGCCACCACAACTTGTTGCAATCTCAGCAAGGGCATCTTCCCCGTTATGACCAAATGGTGGATGGCCGATGTCGTGTGCTAAACACGCGCCTTCCATCAAATCTGGATCTGCGCCAAGTGCTGCGCCAAGTTCGCGTCCGACTTGCGCGCACTCTAAAGAATGTGAGAGTCGAGTTCTCGGAAAATCACTTGCCCATGGAACTGCTACTTGGGTTTTTGCGGCAAGTCTTCGCAACGCAAACGAGTGAATAATTCGAGCGCGGTCGCGCGAAAATTCAGTACGCCCTGGACGCTTTGCTGGTTCATCAAGAAATCTTTCGCGGGCATCTGCATCGTAAGCAGAATGTTCAATCGCGGGTCGCAGCACCATAGTCGTTAGCCTATTGATTTCGGTCGCTGATATGAATGCCGCGGCGACCTAGCGTTATATAGGCTAAATACGCGCCAGTTTCGCGAATCAAATAGCGATATCCAGCGTTTTTTATCGATGATGGGCCAGTAGTTGTGGGCGAACATGTACTAACAATTCCTTGATCATTAGCCATCGTCATTGCTCGGTAACAGTGGTATGGATCAGTAACAATAATGGCATCGCGTTTCATTCGAGCTTTCATTTCATCGGTAAAACTAATTGTGCTTGCATAAGTGTCGCGACCAATCGCAAGCGCAGAAATAGCTTTCCTTGGAACTCCGTGGCTAATTAACCAATTCTTACTCGACGCAGCTTCAGTCGTTCTATCGCCAGGCGCGCCAGAACCAACGGTAATTATTTTTGGGGCTAAACCTAAATCATAAATTCGTTTTGCTTGTTCTAATCTGGCTTGTAGAACTTCACCAGGTCGACCATCAAGTTGTGCAGCACCCAATACCACGATGACATCAGCTTTTCTAATAGTTGGATTATGTGCGGCGTACCAGACTTGACCAAGTGGCCAAAGTAGTGCAACTAAAATTAATAAAATGATAAATGAAAGCAATTTACGTATTATTTTAAAACCAAACATTTAGCCACCCGACCCAGCAGTGACTTCGCTAACTTCAGCAAACTCATCTGGATCGTTTAGCCAACCTTGCGGTAACGAAACTGATCTAGAACGGCTGGTGCGACCACGTGGCGCATCACCAATTGCTTCTGGATAAGGAGCATCTACTAGTTGATCTAGTAAGTAACGGAGTTCAATTAACGAAGAAACCATTCCGAACCGGGCTCGTAAATCACCTTCAACTCTAAAACCTTTTAAGTACCAAGCCGTGTGCTTCCGTAAATCTCGGCATGCTCGATCTTCGCTACCAAAATATTCAGTTAGTAATTCGGCATGGCGAAATAAAACTTCACGTACTTCAAAAAGACGCGGTAGTGGTCGCTCAGATTCACCGTTAAATGCCCGAACTAAATCGGCAAATAACCAAGGTCGGCCTAAACAACCACGCCCAACCACGATTCCGGCACAACCGGTTTCTTCGATCATCGCTAAGCCATCATTTCCCGACCAAATATCGCCATTTCCCAAAACGGGAACACCGGTAGGAGCTAGATGTTCCACCAATCGAGTAATCGTGGACCAATCAGATTTTCCTTCATAGAACTGCGCTGCGGTTCGCGCATGTAAGGCGACCCAAACAACTCCGATTTGTGCAGCGCTCATTCCCGCTTCTAAATATGTTTTATGTTCGTCATCAATCCCAACTCGCATCTTTACAGTTACTGGGATGCCAAAAGGTTTTGCGGTATTTACTGCAGCTTCTACAATCGCCGCGAAAAGATTCCGCTTAAAAGGAAGTGCTGCGCCACCGCCATTGCGGGTAACTTTTGGAACTGGACAACCAAAGTTCAGATCAATGTGATCAGCTAAATTTTCATTACCAATCATTTGCACTGCATTTTTAATATCAAGTGGCTTAGTTGAATAAAGTTGTACCGAACGTGGACTCTCACCTTTGCCTGGCACAATCATCCGAAGAGTTTCAACATTGCGTTCGGTTAAGGCTCGAGCTGTGATCATCTCGGAAACAAAAAGACCGGCTCCTTGTTCGCGACAGAGCATACGAAATGCTGCATTTGTAATGCCTGCCATCGGCGCTAGCACAACTGGCGGATTGATGGTCACGCCACCTTTGGGAAACCCACCATTTGTAATTGGTAGATGCAGCGGTGCAATTTTTTTAGTTAACAAAATTTTATTAACAACCAAGTAAGCGCGGTGCTAACCAAGCTTCAACTTTATCAATTGAAATTCGATCTTGTTTCATGGTGTCACGCTCTCGAATTGTGACTGCGCTATCTTCTAAAGATTCAAAATCGATAGTGATACAAAACGGGGTGCCAATTTCATCTTGTCGACGATACCTTCGGCCAATAGCGCCGGCATCATCGAAATCAACGTTCCAATGTTTTCGAAGTTGGATGGCAAGATCGCGCGCCTTAGGCGATAAGTCCGCATTTCTAGATAGTGGCAACACCGCTACCTTTACTGGAGCTAACCGGTGATCCAGCTTTAACACTGTGCGTTTTTCCATCTCGCCTTTCGAATTTGGCGCTTCATCTTCGGTATAGGCATCCATCAAGAAGGTAAGTGCGCACCGATCCACACCAGCCGCCGGTTCGATAACAAACGGGAACCAGCGCTCGTTTTTCTCTTGGTCAAACCAAGAGAGATCTTTTCCAGATTTTTCTGAGTGAGCTTTCAAATCAAAATCAGTTCTATTAGCGACGCCTTCTAGTTCGCCCCATTCGGTTCCAGTAAATTCGAATTTATATTCAATATCTACAGTGCGCTTGGAATAGTGCGAGAGCTTCTCTTTCGGATGTTCAAATAACCGTAACCGCTCTGGATTAATACCTAAATCAACATACCAAGCAAAACGAGTATCAATCCACTTTTGGTGCCACTCTTCATCGGTGCCGGGTACGACAAAAAATTCCATTTCCATCTGTTCGAATTCTCGAGTTCGAAAAATAAAGTTTCCGGGCGTGATTTCATTTCGAAAAGATTTCCCAATTTGACCAATTCCAAAAGGTGGTTTCTTTCTCGATGTGGTGGCAACATTTTCAAAGTTAATGAAAATTCCTTGCGCGGTCTCTGGACGCATATAAGCAAGACCAGATTCATCTTCGACCGGTCCCAGGAATGTTTTTAATAATCCAGAAAATTGGCGCGGTGTTGTGAATTTTCCTTTGTTGCCACAATTTGGGCAATTAATCTCAGAAAGTGAATCTGGCTTCTTCTTGTTTTTAGCTTCATAGGCTTCTTCTAAATGATCTGCTCGATAACGCTTATGGCATTCGGTACATTCGGTTAGCGGGTCGCTAAAAGTTTCTACGTGGCCGGATGCTTCCCAAACTTCTTTTGCCAAAATTACGCAAGAATCTAAACCGACAACATCTTCACGCCCGGTAACCATTGATTTCCACCATTGGCGTTTTACATTGTTTTTTAATTCGACACCAAGCGGGCCGTAATCCCAAGATGCGCGAAGTCCACCATAAATTTCAGATGAGGGATAAACAAATCCGCGACGTTTCGCGAGGCTAACAATTACTTCTAAACGATCTTGGGCCATGGTGCTCTCCATCCGGCTGGTTGTCGGCGGTGCGCACCTTTCGCAATTACTGGATGTAACTGGGCGCAGGTAGGGAAGTTTATCGCCACTTGCTACCCTCTATCCATGAACTTAGCCATTGGTTTAGCAGCGCTAACTGCGGTTGCAACCACGGCTGGTGGCCTGCTCGCTATCCGCTCGCGCGATCGATTGCATCTTGTTTTGGGCTTATCTGCTGGACTCTTACTGGGTCTGGTCGGCTTTGATTTACTTCCTGAGATTTTTCAATTAGGGACTAGCTCGATCGGTGGCGTACCTGGGGTTTCCATGGCGTTAATTGGCGGTTTTTTAGCGTTGCACTTCGTAGAACAATTTTTTGGCTCTCACGAACCGGCTGAATCTGATTATGGGCATGATCATAAACATGCAGTAAATATTGCTGGCTCGCTCGGTGCGCTCGCTATGGGAGGCCACGTATTTTTAGATGGCGTTGCGCTTGGATTGGCATTTCAAGTTAGTAATCCACTTGGATTGGCAGTTTTTATTGCGATTTTAGTGCATGCATTTAGTGACGGTTTAAATACAGTTTCACTATTAATTAAGAGCGGGCACTGGGATAAACGAGGTACTTGGTTACTCGCCTTGGACGCGATTGCTCGCATCAGCGGTGCGGCACTTGGAACTTATATAACTATTAGCGATCCAGTTCTTGCTATCTATCTAGCAGTTTTTTCCGGCTTTGTTATCTATCTCGCAACTTCACACATCTTGCCGGAAGCGCATTCTCGTCATCCATCTCGGTTAACAATGTTGGCAACTATTCTAGGGGTAATAATAATGTGGTTAGTTGTTGCAAATATAGGAATTGCCTAATTTATTTAAGCTTTACCAAACCTACGTTCACGTTCAGCATATATCTCAATCGCTTTCCAAAGTGTCGCTCTAGTTACATCTGGCCATAAAACATCCATAAATACCATCTCAGCATAAGCAGATTGCCACGGTAAGAAGTTC
>JABMMO010000065.1 GCA_013205455.1 Actinomycetota bacterium | reverse complement strand
TTCACCGATAGCGGTGGCTATCAAGTTCTATCACTTGGTGCCGGAATTAAAAAAACATTAGCGATGGATCCTGCCGAGTACCACTCCGATGAAGTTATTGCACCAGATAAATTGCGCTTGGCTCATGTTGATGATGACGGAGTAACTTTCAAATCTCATCTAGATGGTGCGATGCATAGATTTACACCTGAAATTTCAATGCAGGTACAGCATCAAATTGGCGCTGACATCATGATGGCATTTGATGAATTAACGACATTGATGAACTCCCGTGATTATCAAGAGATTGCCTTAGAGCGCACCCGTAAATGGGCTGAACGCTGCATCGCTGAACATCAACGTTTAACTATTGAACGAGTTGGCAAGCCATATCAAGCATTGTTTGGCGTAATTCAAGGCGCACAATATGAAGATCTACGCCGTAAAGCCTCACGGGATTTAGCAGCTATGGATTTTGATGGCTTTGGAATTGGTGGCGCAATTGATAAAAGTGCACTGGGCGAAATCGTTTCTTGGGTGACTGATGAATTGCCAGAAGATAAGCCTCGTCATTTACTTGGCATCGGTGAACCTGATGACATATTTAATGCAGTTGAATCTGGGGCTGACACATTTGATTGTGTCGCACCCTCTAGAAATGCGCGCACGAGTGCAGTCTTTGGAGCAACTGGTCGATTTAACCTTCTAGTGAGTGCAAATAAAAATAATTTCAATCCAATTGATGAAAATTGTGGATGTTATACCTGTGCTAATTACAGTAGAGCTTATTTAAATCATCTCTTTAAAAGTAAGGAGATTGCTGCTGCAACTTTGGCCACAATTCATAACCTGCATTTCACTGTGAAACTAGTAGATCGAATCCGGGAATCCCTTAGTGACGGAACTTATTTGGATTATCGTGATGATTTCTTGGCGCGCTATTACCCAGCTAAATAGGAGTAATTGAACCGATTAATTTGAATAGGTTGGTTCATAACTTTTGACAACCTTAATTACTCGGTACGTAATTGGCAGCAAAACTATCTCAAGTAAAGTTTTGTAAAGGTATCCAGTTATTACATAATTCCAAAAATCATTCCCTGTGATTACTCCGTAAAACGCCACCGTGCAAAAGACCAAAGTATCTGCCAACTCTCCAACAACGGTAGAGCCGACTAATCGCACCCAAAGGGCTTTTTCTTTCGTCCGTTCTTTTATTTTTACCAATACATAAGCATTTAATAATTGGCCCACTAGAAATCCGCAAATACTGGCCAAAACTATTCGGGGAACAAATCCTAAAATCGCTTCATACGCTTCTTGATTTCCCCAACCATCAGCCGGTGGTGAAAGCTGAATCAAATAGAAAGTTAGCGCTGCCAAAATCGCAAATGCGAAGCCGAGATAGATGCATCTGCGAGCAGCTTTTAAACCGTAAACTTCACTTAATACATCTCCAGTTATATAAACCAGCGGAAATAAAAACGCACCACCATCTGTGATGATTGGACCAAATTCAATTAATTTAACTGCACCCACATTTGAAAGAAGTAAGAGGCCGCAAAATATCGCCACTATAAATGGGTATAAAGAGCGGTTTAAATGCGCAAATTTTGGAACAGCGTGTTCGGACATACGCGTATTCAACCCTACTCAGCACATTCTTACTTCCCCGAGTTACTTCCTGGAGTTCAATCCTCGGTCTTGACCAGCCCTACCCACCCCTTCTAGGGTAAAGCCGCTGAATCGATTCATACGGCCAGAGATTCAACTACCTCGTAGGAGAAATCATGACTCTCAATGAGAGCGTTCGTACCACCCCAGCCCCGCGTCCGCGCAAATCAATCAAAGTTGGTTTAGTTGCCGGAGGTCTTGGCACATATTGGCCACAATTCCCAGGGTTGCTTCCACAATTACAAGCATCGGCAAAGTTTGTTTCCGAACGTATAGCGAAATTGGATGTGGAGTTAGTGGATGTGGGTTTTATTTCAGATGCCCAAGAAGGAGCTGCTGCTGCCGAAAAATTACGCGCAGCTGGGTGCGATCTAATTGTAACTTTCTTAACTACTTATATGACCGCTTCAATGATTGTTCCAATTGCGCAACGATCAAATGCACCAGTGCTAGTAATTAATATGCAACCAACCGAGCAGATGGACCACGCAAATTTTGATACCGGCGCTTGGTTAGCGTATTGCGGTGCCTGCCCACTTCCTGAAATGGCAAACGCCTTTGAACGAGCAGGAGTTCCATTTAGAAGTGTCTCGGGATATTTACATGAAGAGCGGGCTTGGAAAAAAATTGATAGTTGGATTCAAGCAGCCGGCATTCGGGCC
>JABMMO010000064.1 GCA_013205455.1 Actinomycetota bacterium | reverse complement strand
TGTTCCCAAGATCTAGGTAACACACACCCAACAAGTGAGATGAAAAGCAGCAAATAGATTGCGGAAAACCATGGTGACCCGTAAACATCAAATAGTTTTAGTCGATCCATCCATTCGGCAACGTCTGGGTTGTTATTGAAATACTCCCGAACTTTCATTGGGTTTTGGGTGCGTTGCGGAAATATCGATCCTGGGATTGCACCAATACCAAGCAATAGGAGCAAAATTAAAGCGGTACGCATGCTGGTGAGCTGGCGCCATAAATATCGGAAGAAGCCAACTCCAGTTAATTCAAGGGTGTTATCTGACATTAAATCACCGGTGTAAAGTCAGAGATTATTGATCGTAGATTAATCATGGCATCGTTCCAGAATCCGAATACTTGCATTAGCCCAATCATAATAAGGAAAATTCCACCAATATTTGTAATGTAATTGCCACGCTTAATTAAAAATGAACGTAGTTTGCGCGACTTTTCTAGCGCAAGTCCGAAAAGCAAAAATGGCGCACCTAACCCAAAACAGTAAGCAAGTGATAACAACGCGCCACGGAGCGCGCTACCTTCTTGGAAAGCTAAAGTTTGAACAGCGCCAAGTGTTGGTCCAATACATGGTGTCCAACCTAAGCCAAATAAAAATCCTAAAATTGGTGCACTTGCTATTCCAGAGAACTTTTGAAGCGAAGGCCGCCAGCTCCAAGAAAATTTTTCACTATTTATAAATATGAAACCAAAACCAATGGTTAATACGCCCAATACTCTCGTTAACCAATCTGAATTATTTGAAATCGTAGCTCCCAGCGAACCAAAAAGCGCACCGTAAATTACAAATAGAAAAGCAAAACCAGAAATGAATAGCAGTGTGCCAAGCACAATTCTAGATTTTGAATTACTTACGCCAGCTATGTACCCAAGAAAACCAGGCAATAGCGGCAATACACATGGTGAAATAAACGAAATTAAGCCAGCAATAGCAGCAACTACTAATGCAAAAATAAGGTTGCCATCAAAGATTTGGTTTACTAAGAAATCGTTCATTTTATTCCGCCAACAATTTCTTTATTATATTCTCTAAAGCCAGCACTGTAATTTCGCCACTTATCCGCGCAGCAATTCGGTTCTGCTTATCTAAAACTAAAGTAGTTGGAATTGCATTCGGCGATAACTGGCCGCGAAATTTCACCAAAATAGCATCGTCGGTCAAAGTTGGATAAGAAATAGCGAATCGCTTCACAAATGCTCGGGCCGAAGAAAGGTTATCCCTAGTTAAAATTCCAACAAACTGGATTTCGGGATATTTCTGCGCGAGCGATTCAAGAGCTGGAGCTTCAGCTCGACACGGCGAGCACCAAGAAGCCCAAACGTTAATCACTGCGACGCTATTGCGCTTGCCTTGGAATGTGTTGCCATCTAGCGTCGGCCCCGAAATTACTGGCGCGATTTTTCGGTCAGTTTCAGAGATCATAATCACAGCACCGTTACCAGATACAAACTTATCTTCATTCAGCGATGAAATACCAGCACCAGAACAACTCGTCAGAATTAATGCTAATGAAATACTAAATATGGCACGTTTCATTTTAAGATTTTTTTGGGAGTAAATGTACGGCTGGCTCGCTATAGCTAAATCCAGAAATCATTCCGTCTTTATCAAAGCGCACACTAGTAATTGACGCTAGCGTGCATTGGCGTTTTCTTGGATCATGTAAAAAATTTCGATGCTCAATCGCTAATCTCAGTATCCAAATCGGTAATTGATGCGAAACGCAAATTGCATCTTTGCCATTCGCAGCTTTGTTAGCCGCAAATATTGCTGCAAACATTCGATTAACTTGTTCGACATATGGCTCGCCCCATGAAGGCCGCCATGGATTCCATAAATGTCGCCAAGCACTTGGTCGACGCAAAACACCGTCGCCAACTCCAAAAGGTTTTCCTTCAAATATATTTGCAGCTTCAATCAAGCGATCGTCCGTTGTAATTTTGATGTCATGCGCTTTTGCAATTGGTGCTGCAGTTTCTTGGGCCCGTTGTAACGGCGAGACATGGAGCGCACCGATATCTAAACTTTTAGACCAATTCGCAACAGATTCCGCCATTGCAACACCGCGTTCGGATAATCGCCACCCAGGTTGCCTTCCGTAAAGAATCTTTCCTGGGTTTTCGACTTCACCATGGCGAAGTACATGAACGGTTGTGAAGCTCTCCATGCCTTAAGCATAAAGCAGTAATTCGCGCCCAGTTCCGCTCTATTCGCTAAGGTATGGATATGGCAATCAATGAGAAACGGGTTGCCTTTTTTGATGTAGATAACACCCTAATTAAAGGTTCAACAATCTTCTTTCTCGGCCGCGGGATGTATCAAAGAGGGTTTTTCTCTAAGAAAGATATTGGTGCATTCGTGCTTGCGAACTTGAGATACCGAATGACCGGTACCGAAAAGCCAGAAGAAATAGCGCGGTTTCAAAAGGCTGCAACCGATTTTATTGGCGGCCATAATGTTTCGGAAATTAAAGCCACTGGTAGCGAAATTTATGATGAATTCGTTTCGCCAGCGATTTGGCAAGGCACTATTGATATTGCAAATCAACACCTAAACAATGGTGAAGGCGTCTGGTTAGTTACTGCTGCTCCGGAAGATATGGCTAATTTAATCGCCGAAAAATTAGGGTTGACTGGCGCTATCGGCACTAAAGCAGAAGTCAAAGATGGCAAGTACACCGGAAATTTAGTTGGCAATTTATTACATGGCCGTGAAAAAGCTAATGCAATCAAAGCCCTAGCAAC
>JABMMO010000063.1 GCA_013205455.1 Actinomycetota bacterium | reverse complement strand
TTCATTCGCTTCGCGTAGCGCAGCTTCCAAAACGGTTTCATGAGAATCTTTAGCTCCACCAGGAATTCCCCAAGTGTCACCGTTATGTACCCACGGTGCTCGATGTTGCAACAAAATCCGGCCATCTCTTACAAGCAATAAGCCGGCAGCCCCATGTATTCCCCAGTGTTTTGAGCCGCATTTACATTGGACCCAACCATCGCCATCATGCGCACTCATAGCCCTTAGTTTTACACAGATTAGAAAAGTTGGCAGAAGTGGAAACAGAGCCAAGTCTTATCATCACGGGACTATGCTCCAATTGAGAATACAGTCATTAATACTTATCGCCACCACAATAATTCCGCTAACCGCCTGTGAGCGGAGCGAAGGCTCATCCTTAGTCAATGAAATTTCTAAACCTATTACTAGTAGTGGTATTCCTACTCAAATACCAACCGCTGCATTGGATGAAGTACTTCGATATTTTCAAGCGCTAAATAGCGCGCTGGACACTGGTGATATTTCTGAACTTACTAGCGGGAAATTTGATCGTTGTGGCTGCTTAGTAATTAGCAAAAATATTGCTGAGATTTATAAAACCTCAAATCTGTTAGGTGGGGATTACTTGGTAAGAGCTATTGCACCGCTTCGAATTGGAGCTGATGCAATTGCGATGAAAGTACTTGTTACTCGGACCGAAGTATTGAAAATCAACCGAGAAAGCGGATCAGTAGAAAGTTGGCCCGTTAAGGAGATAGCAACAAATTTTGCTTTAACAAAAACGGATGGCAGCTGGTTAATCACAGGAAGCAGTGTTGGATGAAACGACTACTTGCAATAATTTTAATTACAAACTTATTTACAACCACCGCTTCCGCAACCTGTACCGCGGAGATTTGTATTGATGTAGTAGCTGATCCAACTTCTAACCAAATAGTAATTACAGCATCAAAAAAGGGGAGCGCTGGTGATAGTCCCTCCGGAGCGAACGCTTCTCCTCGACCAAAACGTACTACCGTAAAGAAAGTTTGGATTCCATGGTTACCAAAACCGATAGTGGTTAAGAAAAGTCCAGCACCCAAGCGCACTTATGTAAGAAAGCCAAAAACTAAAACTGTAAGCAGCGCTGATTTAAGCGATCGCATTACGAAACTTTTACCGACAGGTGCCATCTACCGCCAACCCTTTGGCCCAGTCTTATTGCAAGTACCAGTAAATTTTTGGACTAATACGCCAACATCTTTTAGAACCATCGTGATGGTTTTAGATGTTCCAGTAACCGTTGAGTTACATCCGCTATTTACCTGGAGTTACGGGGATGGCGATCTATTTATTACCCCGCTCACCGGTGCCCCATATCCCTTAACGCTAATTACTCATACTTATCATCGTGCCAACAACTACCAAGTTAGATTGTTGATTTCCTGGTCTGGTACTTGGACGGTTGGTGGCGTGATTGCGCCTATCTCAGGCGGCTTAATCAAGCAGAGTGTTACTGAAGAAATTGAAGTGATTCCCGCTCCTACAAGATTTACTGATTAGCTGTTATGAACCGCTATTAGTTTTACACATTTTTAAGTTTCGAAAATCTATTAAGGCAACGGAAAAGTCATTATTTGCCAATGACAACTTTAACCACACCTCATGATTTATTAGCAGCAGTTCCATTTCTCGTGGGCTATCAACCCGAGAATTCATTAGTTTTAATTGGCCTCAAAGATGACCTCGTTGGGATGGCGATGCGCGTTGATTTTCCGACAGATTTTGACTCCGAGCAAATCGATAATTTAGTTGCACATCTAGAGCGGGACCAAGCTGAGAGCGCATTACTAGTTGCGTACCTACCAGATCAAATTCTTGAATGTGAAAGTTTATTAGAAGCAATTAAAGATGCGCTCTCAATAAGAAATATAAGTTTACGAGAAGCGATTGTGGTTAAAGCTGGGAGATGGCGTTCGTCAGTCTGTGCAGATAGCGAATGCTGTCCAATCGAAGGTAACCCACTTCCGGTTCTGAGTGATTCTCGAATTGCGGCTGAGCAAGTTGCTCTGGGAAACCCGTTACCGTTTCAAGATTTAAATGAATTAGTTGAATCCATTTCCCAAGTCAGTGCTGATCCAGATTTATTAGAGGTAATCAATTCCGTTCCCACAATTGATTACGACGATGATCCAAAACTGCTTCAGCGTGAGGGCGCTGAGGCGGTAATGGATCTGGTCAATGAATTTGAAACTGGTGGAATTTCTAAGAATCAAGAATTAATTGCGTTAGTGCTAGTTCGCTTACATGATTTACAGGTGCGCGATTTTGCACTTGGCTCGATTTGTTCCGAAAATATCGACCTTTACTGGAATTTGTGGCGCTGGTTGTTGCGGATTGCGCCATCCGGTTATATCGCTCCGGTAGCAACGCTCTTTGCCTCAACTTCATATGAGAAGGGAGAGGGAGCGTTGGCACAACGAGCTCTGGATAGAGCCCAGAGTGATGACGATAAATACCCACTTGCAAAGCTATTGCGGCAAGTATTTAACGCGGGCTGGCCGCCTGAGACTTTTGCCACTATGCGCGCTGACCTACACCCCAAAATCTGTGACGCTCTTTTTTCGGAGTAACATCTCTCATCGTGCGAACAAGCGGTTCGCTACGAGGAGGCAGTGCCGTGATTGTTGGCGTACCCAAGGAAATCAAAAATAATGAATTTCGCGTTGCAATAACTCCAGCTGGAGTTCGTGAATTTATTAAATCTGGGCACACGGTATTAATTGAAACTAACGCAGGCATTGGTTCAGCGCTCTCTGATGATGCATACAAATTAGTCGGCGCTGAAATAGTTGCGACTTCTGATGAAATTTGGAAGCGATCAGAATTAGTATTAAAAGTTAAAGAACCGATCGCAGCTGAATATTCAAAAATGCGCGCGGGCCAAGTTCTATTTACCTATTTACACCTTGCAGCATCTAAAGAATGTACCGATGCGCTGATTAAGAGCGGCATCACTGGAATTGCTTATGAAACGGTAGAAGTTGATGGCGCACTTCCGTTGCTCGCTCCAATGAGTGAAGTTGCTGGCCGGATGTCGGTGCAGGTTGGCGCCGCAGCGCTCCAAAAGAGCAATGGTGGCCGCGGCGTATTACTTGGCGGTGTACCTGGAGTTCGTCCTGGAAAAGTTGTTGTACTTGGCGGCGGAGTTTCCGGAATTGCGGCAGCATCAATTGCTCACGGCATGCGCGCTGATGTAACTGTCTTAGATGTAAACCAGAAAAAATTAGGGGAGATTGATCATCTCTTCAGCGGAACCGTTACAACTTTGGCTTCAAATACTTATGAAATTGAAGAACAAGTTATGGAAGCTGATTTGGTAATTGGCGCGGTATTGGTTGCTGGGGCAAAAGCGCCTAAGTTGGTTTCGAACGAATTAGTTTCAAAGATGAAACCAGGTAGCGTTTTGGTTGATATTGCAATCGACCAAGGTGGTTGCTTTGCAGATTCACATGTCACAACCCATGCCGAACCAACTTTCCAAGTTCATAACTCAATTTTCTATTGCGTTGGAAATATGCCTGGCGCAGTTCCAGCTACTTCAACCTATGCACTATCTAACGTGACGCTTAAATATGCCTTGGCATTGGCTAACCTCGGTTGGCGCGAAGCTATGGCCAAGGATCGCTCGCTTGCGCTCGGATTGAACGTGCACGAGGGCAAGGTCTATTACCAAGCGGTTGCTGCAGCGCACGGGTTAACAACCGCCACTTTGTAATTTGGTTCTAGGGTTGGACATTTAGCAAAATCTTTTCTACTCTTATCCCAGGTCATGAGTTCCAGGTATTAGCCCCGGCTTACTGGACGGCAACCCTCCACCACGGTGGGGTGCTCCGGGTG
>JABMMO010000062.1 GCA_013205455.1 Actinomycetota bacterium | reverse complement strand
GGATGGTTTGGTAAAAATGGCGCTAAATGCGATCGCGCAATAACTGGACCTACGCCTGGTCCCCCGCCGCCATGTGGAATGCAAAATGTTTTATGTAAATTCAAATGCGAAACGTCAGCACCGAATTTTCCGGGTTGGGCTAATCCAACTAACGCATTTAAATTTGCGCCATCTACATAAACTTGACCACCAGCGTTATGAATCAATTCGCAAATTTCGCCAATAGCTTCTTCGAATACGCCATGTGTAGATGGATATGTGACCATCAAAGCTGCCAATTGACCGCTATATTCTGCAATTTTTGCTTGCAAATCCGCAACGCTCACATTTCCGGCTTCATCACATTCAATTACTACAACGCGCATGCCCGCCATCACGGCGCTAGCTGCGTTAGTGCCATGTGCGCTAGATGGGATTAAACAGATATCACGCCCGCTCTCCCCCTTGCTATCCAAGTAATTCCGAATTGCAAGCAACCCAGCAAATTCGCCTTGAGACCCGGCGTTGGGTTGTAATGAAACCGCGTCATAACCGGTAATTGTGATTAGCCAAGTCGAAAGTTGCGCAATTAATTCCCGGGTACCAGCGCTCTGCGAAACTGGGGCAAATGGATGTAACGACGCAAATTCCGGCCAAGTAACTGATTCCATCTCCGTGGTGCCATTTAATTTCATAGTACAAGAACCAAGCGGAATCATGGTTCGATCTAGCGCTAAATCCCGATCTGAAAGCATCCGCAAATAGCGCAACATCGCTGTTTCCGAATGATACGTATTAAAAATTGGATGTTGCAGATACTTTGTTTGGCGAGAAAGATCTTTTGATACTGCACTCGCACTTAACTTGGAATCCCATGTGATTCCAAGAAATGCAAATAAGTCAATTAAAACGTTATCGGTAGTAGTTTCGTCGAAACTAACTCCAACTAAATTATCAACATAGCGAAGGTTGTAACCAGCCGTGCTTGCTTTTTCACGCAGACTTTCCAAGTTATCAATTTTAAAAGTAACGGTATCAAATATTTCATTAGTAAAAACTGTTAGGCCATGTGCACGCAACTTCAACGCGAAAGTTAACGCATATGAATTAACTCGTTTTGCAATAGCGTGCAAACCTTCCGGACCATGCCACGCGGCATAAAAAGCCGACATTACTGCTAATAAAACTTGCGCAGTACAAATATTGCTAGTTGCTTTATCCCGTCTGATATGTTGCTCTCTAGTTTGTAACGCTAATCGGAGGGCCGGATTCCCGTGGGAATCAATGCTCTCACCGATTAATCGACCGGGCATAGCGCGTTCTAATCCCGAACGAACTGCCATGAAACCAGCATGTGGCCCACCAAATCCCATTGGGACACCAAAACGTTGGGCAGTGCCGATCGCAACATCAGCACCCCACTCCCCTGGTGATTTAATTAACGTTAACGCCAACAAATCAACAGCGGTTATCGCAATACCGTTGCGTTGATGAACCCAATTAATTATTTCAGAAGGCGACGAGATCTCACCATATGTATTTGGGTATTGCACGATCGCGCCAAAAACATTCTCGGGCAAACCTTTGACCGTTGTCAGATCCAAGATCTCAGTATTAATTTTCAACGGTTTTGCACGCGTGATGATCACTGCAATTGTCTGCGGATGTAAATTTTTATCAATCAAAAAAACTGCATCTGCGGCACCTTTCCAAACCCGATTCGCTAAGGTCATAGCTTCCGCCGCCGCTGTGCCTTCATCTAACATCGAAGCATTCGAAATAGGTAAGCCAGTTAAATCCGAAACCATGGTTTGGAAAGCAAAAAGCGCTTCTAGTCGACCTTGGCTAATTTCAGGTTGATAAGGCGTATAAGCAGTGTACCAAGCCGGATTTTCGAGAACGTTTCGCAAAACAACTGGTGGTGTGATCGTTCCGTAATACCCAGTGCCGATTAAAGATGTTGCAATCTTGTTCTTACCTGCAAAATTTTTTAATTCAGCAATTGCTTCAACTTCGCTTATCGCTTTTGGCAAGAGATTACTTAACGCCGTTTTCATTGTGATACTTTCGGGCAGTACCTTCGCAATAAAGTCGGCGAGGTTTGCAAAACCTAACTCCATCAACATAGTGGTTACTTGCGCGCTAGACGGACCGATATGGCGGTCTTTAAATTCATTTCGAACGCTGCTCACACTCTGCCCTGCGCCTTCCAATTTGTCTTATCTAGATAGAGATAAGAAGTAAGGAAGGAAAACTATCGGAAATTAAGCGCCACGGCTTTTCCTACGGGCTGCGAGTTCGTCACTTTCGCTCCCCGTAATAATCGACCCATTGTCAAGATGCTCACCTTGTAAAACCGAGAGTGAACCTTCGACCTCACTCCAAACTTTGCCTATGGCAATACCGAATACCCCTTGACCACCTTGTAACAGGTCAATAATTTCATCGGAGCTTGCGCATTCGTAGATCGATGCGCCATCGCTCATCAGAGTTATCCGAGCTAAATCTTCGATCCCGCGCACCCGTAAATGATTTACCGCGGTGCGAATGTTTTGGAGCGATACCCCGGTGTCTAATAGCCGTTTCACAATTTTTAATACCAAAATGTCTTGAAAGCCATACAACCGTTGGGTACCAGAGCCAGCAGCGCTTCTAACGGTAGGTTCGACCAAGCCAGTACGGGCCCAATAATCTAGTTGGCGATATGAGATGCCAGCTGCTGTGCAGGCGGTAGCGCCACGGTAACCAATGCTTTTATGGTCAGACATGTGACGCCTCATCTATAGGCAGGGGGAAGGATTCCTACCTACTAGGAGAAGGTAGAGCCTTACTATCTTGGAATCAATCACCGACACGTTCCAACCCTCAAGTAGAGGTTTAGCTTAAAAAGTCCTCTGGGTTTATCTGGTCTAAAAATTCTTTAAATTTCTCCACTTCGTCTTCGGCCTGATCTGGGATTTCTATTCCCGCCTCCGTCAATAGCTCTTCACTGGCCAGAATCGGAGCGCCGGTTCGAAGCGCAATCGCAATCGCATCGCTTGGTCGGGCCGAAACTTTCACTCCCCCTTTCAAATTTATTGCAGCGTAAAAAATCCCATCTTTAATATCGGTGAGATGGATTGAATCGATTTCGGCTCCAATTGCGGTTAATAAATCCTTAATTAGGTCATGAGTAAGTGGTCGAGGTGGTTCCACACCTTGTTGCGCGAAGGCAATTGCGGTCGCTTCGACGGCACCCACCCAAATCGGTAAATACCTAACACCACCGATCTCCTTTAGAAGCACTATCGGCTGATTGGAAGGCATCTCAACTCGAACACCGACTACATCGATTGCGTGAAAATCCATTGTGGGTTTTAGTAGATAACGCTATTTACTGCGATGCAAGCCAGTGCGGACCAACGCCGCATGTAACCGAACCGAGAGTGAAGCTAATTCACGTTGTACCTCTTCAGCGCGAGCTTTTGACTCAGTATTTTTCTGACGTAATAGTGGAGTAATAACTTGTTCGACTAAACCAACTTCACGGTCGGCCGCAGTTTTAAAAGCTCGTAGGTGACGACTTTCAATCCCAAACCCAGCCATCTCTGCCACAACTTTTGCAACCGCAAGCGCGTCCGCATCATAGAAACGCCCCTTCATCGCAACCAATCCATAAGATTCCAATTCGATTAATTGAGCTTCGGTTACGCCACTAGATGAAATTAATTCATCGCGAGAAAGCTTTAAATCCCCTTGTTCTACGAAAGCGCTTGGCGCTAATCCGCCGTCAATAGTTGCTAGTCGGGGCGCAGCTGGTGCGCCAGAGGTTGTTGCCGGTTGTAATCCGCGATCAATTGCGTCTAAATTTTCTTTGATAACTTTTAACGGCAGATACTGATCGCGTTGTGCGAATAGAACATAGCGCAAACGGTCTAAATCAATGGAGGTGAATTTGCGATAACCCGAAGGCGTACGTTGCGGTTCAATTAAACCTTCTGCTTCCAGAAATCTGATTTTTGAAATTGTTACATCTGGAAAATCGCTCCGCAACTTTCCAAGAACTTCGCCAATACTTAAGTACGCTCTAGCCGGTACGCCCATTTCTTACTCCCTTATTTTTTCTATGATTTCGCGAAAAGATTTTTATCGTTAATAAAAAAAACTAATTTATACTTGCCTATGTGTAATTCACTTCCGTTTGATAGAACTTTCTCGTTTGTGACGACGCCATCAACGTATGTGCCATTTAAACTGCCAACATCTTTTACCAAATAATTGCTGCCTACTGAGTGTTCAACAACCGCATGCGATCGAGAGACCGTTACATCATCTAGAAATATATCGGCGTCTGGGGAACGACCTATCCGAGTACTCCCAATATTTAAAAGAAATCGCGAACCACGTGCTGGTCCAGAAACTACTAAGAGCATTGCCGAGCCCAGCGGCAATTTAGCTAAGACCGAACGCTCTTCTTCCGACAACGAATCCATAATCGCGGCGACATGTGGCGAAAGCGCTTTTAAGGATGAGAGATTAATTGTTGAAGTTAAATCGTGTTTAGGATCTTCGGCAGTAACGCTCACTCAATCCTCCGATCACTTCTGAAATCTCCGTCTCAAAAACCGAGATTCCTCAGCCTGTTGTTGAGGCTGACACTATTCAGAGTAAGCGACTAGGTCAAGCCGTAAGTTCTTGGTACTGCTGCGCTGAAAGTAACTTTTCTATAACGGAGATGTCGACTACTTCGATCTCAGCAATCCAACCTTGGCCATAACAGTCGCTATTGATTAATTCTGGATTTTTATTTAGTAAATCATTGACAAAGGCAATTTTACCAGTGACCGGCGCATAGATTTCTGAGACACTTTTTGTAGATTCGACCTCGCCACAAATTTTATCGATTGTTACTTCTTCGCCCGGCTTTGGCATTTGAATGTAAACAATGTCACCCAAGGCGCTCTGCGCAAAATCGGTAATACCCATTCTGAAAATACCCGCGCTATCGGTTGCGGCGACCCATTCGTGTTCTTTTGTATAGCGTAACTGGTCAGGTATCAAAGACATGGCGGGATACTACCCCTTCCGTACAATTAACGCCGACTTGACTCCGCTAATTGAATATTGGATAGCGGTCAAGAGATATAACGCGATCCCCCACGCCGAGAAGCTCCAGCCAAAAATGAAAGCTAAATCTGAAATTAATCCAGAACTTTCTTTGATTAAAAGTAGAATTGGAAAGGCGTAAAGTAAATTAAAGGTCGCGGCCTTTCCTAAATAAGTCACCTTAAATGGCCCAACACCGTAACGACGCAATCCAAGTAAGAGTAATCCAAGATAAAGGTCTCGACCGAAAAGAATTACTAGCATCCAAAGTGGAATCGCAGCTTTCAGATAGAGCGTAATTAATGTAGCGACAATATAAAGTCGGTCCACGGCTGGATCGAGCAACTCCCCTAACCGGCTTTCTTGATTCCAAGCGCGTGCGATTTTTCCATCAAGATAATCCGTTGCACCAGCGAGAGCCAAAACTACAATTCCCCACACGGGTTGATCACGTACAAAAATTAGCCAGAGAAAAAGTGGAATTCCTAAACCTCGAATCACCGAGAGCAAATTAGGGATAGTTAAATTCTCGCGTTTGCCCATGCTTCTAATTTACTCACGGTCTCTAACTCGAACTGCCACTTGAACTGGCGTGCCCGGGAACCCAAATTCCTCCCGCAATCTTCGCTCGATGAAGCGACGGTAGGACGCTTCCAAGAAATCGGTGGCAAAAACCACGAATTTCGGTGGTTGGATTCCGGCCTGGGTAGCGAAAAGAATCTTCGGTTGCTTGCCGCCTCGGACTGGTGGCGGGGTGGCGCCGACCATCGTGCCTAAGAAGGCGTTCAATTTTGCAGTCGGAATTCGCTTCTCCCAACTTTCTAGCGCTCGCTCCAAAGCTATTGGTAGTCGATCTTTATGCCACCCGGTTTTCGCGGCGAGATTTACTCGCTCCGCCCATTCAACTTGGTCGAAATTCCGATCAATCTCTTTATCCAAAACCACGCGCCGATCTTCATCTACTAAATCCCATTTATTCATACCTATAACCAGCGCCTTGCCGGATTGTTCGACCATCGTAATGATTCGCAAATCCTGTTCGGTGATTTGCACTGAGGCGTCAATCATCATCACAACGATTTCGGCGTTATCAATAGCCCGCTCTGTTCGAAGCATCGCATAATAATCAGTTCCCGAAGCTTGATGCGCTCTTCGACGCAGTCCAGCAGTGTCAATAAAACGCCAAGTTCGATCACCTAATTGAATTAACTCATCAATCGGATCGCGGGTTGTGCCTTCGGCATCATCAACTAGCGCACGTTGCGAACCTGCTAAGGCATTAAGTAACGAAGATTTACCAACATTTGGCCGACCAACGATTGCAACACGACGATACCCATCATCGATTTGACTCTGGCCAACTTCTGGCAATTCTGAAACTAAAATATCTAAAAGATCGCCACTGCCACGTCCATGTAGCGCAGATACAAAGCGTGGTTCCCCTAATCCAAGATTCCATAAACCATATGCATACGCTTCATCTTTTTCATTGTCGATTTTATTTGCAACTAACATAATTTTCTTTTTGCTTTTGCGTAGAACGGTAACTAATGCATCATCATCATCTACCGCACCAACTTGTCCATCCACAACAAAAATCACCATATCGCATTGAGCAATTGCATCTTCGGCTGCCGCAGTTATCTTTACCGCAATGCCTTCCGGAGTTGCTTCCCAACCACCGGTATCGGTAATTACAAACCGTCGACCATTC
>JABMMO010000061.1 GCA_013205455.1 Actinomycetota bacterium | reverse complement strand
GCGTTAATGAAGCGCCATCAATTAACTTGGGCTTACGAACATAAAATTCCTTTTATTACTTGGACTTTTGACCCGCTAGTAAAGCGAAATGCAAAGTTAAACATCCTCAAGTTAGGGGTAGAAGTTGCGAGTTATCATCCAAATTTTTACGGGGTAATGCCAGATTTAATTAATGCTGGCGATGATTCAGATCGTTTGATGGCCAAATGGGTGGTTGGACCAACCTCGCCAAATGATAAATCACTCACAACTACTATCCCCGATAGCGCAATCACTATTTCAGTTCCGGAGGATATTGTGAAGTTACGCGAAACGAATTTAGCAGAAGCGAAATCTGCGCGAGTTAGAGTCAGAGAAGAATTTCTTGCCGCTTTCAAAGATGGCTATAAAGTTATGGGTTTTTCAGATCAAGCCGGATATGTATTAACGAAAGGTGCAAAATGAAGATAGCTGAATATGAGTTCCGCATAATTCATTTGCCACTAGTTCGGCCATTCCGCACTTCATTTGGAACTCAAACCAGTCGCGAAGTCTTGATAGTAAAGGTAACTACTGCAGAAGGCGTGGTCGGATGGGCTGAATGTGTTGCAATGTCTGTGCCGCTCTACTCCCCTGAATATGTTGCTGGATGTTTAGAGACTATGCAGAAATTCTTAATCCCAGCGTTAAATAAAGTTGGAGATTTTCGCGCTGAAGATGTTGCGACAATATTGAAACCATATCTCGGTGCGCAAATGGCGAAAGCAGCGCTAGAGACTGCAATCTTGGATGCCCAACTCCGAATCGAAGGAATTTCACTTGCGAAATATCTAGGTGCAACTAAGACCAAGGTTGAATGTGGAGTTTCGGTTGGAATTGCATCATCTATGGGTGCGCTAATTGAAGAGGTTTCTTCATATATTGATAGCGGTTATCGCCGAATAAAATTAAAGATTGAACCTGGTTGGGATATTGAGCCAGTTAAAGAAGTTAGAAGGCTCTGGCCAGAAATGCGATTACAAGTAGATGCAAATCAAGCGTATGCACGGAGCGATGGCGCACATCTTGCGAAGTTGGATCCATACGATTTATTACTAATCGAACAACCACTTGATGAGCACGACATCCTCGGTCATGCGGAGTTGGCAAAAGTTGTAAGAACGCCGATATGTTTGGATGAATCGATAACTTCACTGCGCTCCGCTGAAGATGCGTTGGCGCTTAAGGCAACCACGATAATTAATGTCAAACCGGGTCGAGTTGGTGGTTATTTAGAATCAGTGAAAATACATGATCTTTGCGTTAGAGAATCAATTCCAGTTTGGTGCGGTGGCATGTTGGAAACCGGCATTGGTCGTGCGGCAAATCTTGCGCTAGCTGCGCTACCTGGATTTACATTGCCAGGTGATACCTCTGCTTCATCTCGCTATTTCAAGCAAGACATTACGACGCCATTTGAAATGAGCGATGGTTATCTAGAAGTACCTAATACTCCAGGAATTGGCGTAACCCCAGATGTGGATTTCCTAGATTCAATTACAACTTCTAAGGAATTAGCTAAAAGTTAATCCTTGAATCTATTTTGTTTCGCAATTTCAACTAGCCCTTTGATTTGCTCTTGAAAGACTTCATACATAACACCGTTTGGCTCAAAACTAAACTCCAATAGTTTCTTTCCACCATCTCTAAGGGTAAAAAGGATTGCGCCTGAATGAACCGCTGAAGGTTTTCCAAAAATTGTTAAAGAAATTACTCTAATGTCTATGAAATCGCCAATGGAGCGGCGATTTTCAATCACTCTGGGTTGTCAGTAATGGAGATTGAGGAAACCTTTGCTCCGCCTAATTCTAAATAAGCTTTAATAGCTGCTAAATTCCCTGTTGAAATTTCTTTTAACAATTCAGGGCATTTTTTTATTTCATTCTCAAACTCTAGAAGGTTTCGCAAATTGTGGTTGTTCATGATGCTCATGGTTTCCTCCTTTCCATTACTAAAGATACATGTTTATGGAATGTATCCAAAGTAATGGAGATGAATTTTGGCAATCTGAGTTAAATGTGCATTTAAAAATATTGTTTATAAGTTATAACTGACTCTAAGTAAACTTTCTTAACTGAAAATTAGCTTAAGACTTACCAGGAGTAGCAATACTCCGAAACCTCGTGTAACCCAAACATTGCCAAGTGATAGACCAAGTTTCGCGCCAAAAAAAGCAGTTACAAATATTCCGGCAGCAATAGCAAGCCCGACTTTTAGATCAACATCGCCAGATTTGTAATACTTCATGACCGCCAAGATTCCAACAGGCAGGAGCATCGAAGTAAGAGATGTGCCGATAGCTTTTGAAGAAGAGAACTTTAAGAAGAAAATTAACATCGGAACGATGATAATTCCGCCGCCAATTCCAAATAATCCAGAAGCAATTCCTGCCGTACCGCCAATTAGCAGAGCTGTTAAGATCACCATCAAATCTGGCACGCTAACTCCTCAATCTTTGAAAACTTTAATACTGGTGGCGGGTGAAGGATTTGCCCGCCAGGCCGCTTCTATATTCAATCCTGCCATCGAATTTAGTTCTAAGGCGAGGTTTCATTCATTTTTTCACGCTTATGTTTGAGCGCGGATTCACTAAATAAATTGGCCAATCAATCTTCAAATGTGGGTTTTATAACGAAACGTAACATTCTTTTGCATCTAATTATCAAAACATAACAAAAAGCATTGTATTTGCCTGCCCCTCTCTTTATAGTGAAGGCGTTGGAATCGGACTCGGGGGCGTCACTCCGGCTACGAGTAAAAAAGAGATGAGTAGGCCAAAGTAAAAATGTCATTAGTGGTCGGAATTGATTCATCAACTCAATCATGCACGGTTGAAATTAGAGACCAAATTTCTGGAGAATTGATCGGACGTGGTCAAGCTCCCCATCCAGCAACACACCCTCCGATAAGTGAACAGAATCCAATCGCTTGGTGGGATGCCTTGGTGCTAGCTTTTGATGAAGCTTGTAAACAAAAAATCGTCAACAAAAATTTGATAACGGCATTAGCAGTGGACTCGCAATGCCACGGACTTGTTACTTTAGATATAAATTGCAATCCAGTCCGCCCAGCAAAATTATGGAATGACACATCCTCGGCAAAGCAATCGGAAGAGTTAGTTGCCAATAAAAGTTCAGCCTTCTGGATTGATTCCGTAGGATCAAATCTCGGCCCTTCTTTCACAATAACTAAAATAGCTTGGCTCAGAGAAAACGAGCCAGAGAATTTTGAAAAAACTAAAAAATTTCTTTTGCCTCATGATTATCTAACGTTTCGGCTAACAGGAAATTTTGTTACCGATAGAGCAGGTGCCTCATGTACCGGCTACTACTCACCGCAAAAATCTAAATGGAATTTTGACCTACTTAGTCTTGTAGATAAAGATAGAAACTGGACTAATCAATTACCTGTTGTAAAAAATCCAAACGAGATCGGTGGTGTAATTACCAGCGAAGCGGCAAAAGTTTTGGGGCTTTCAGATAGCGTAATTGTTGGTCCTGGTACTGGCGATCAGTTTGCATCAAGTTTGGGCTTGGGAATAAGCGAAGGTGATGTGGTATTTGGGCTTGGTACATCTGGAGTTATATTTACAGTAACCAATACGCATATTACGGATAAACTTGGCTGGTTTAATGGAATGGCAGATGCCAGCGGTCGCTTTATGCCAATAGCTGTAACACTTAACGCTACTAAAATTACTGATTGGGCAGCTCGAATCCTTAATTGTGATCTACATGAGCTTGATAAATTGGCGTTAGATTCAGAGGTAAAGAGCAATAATATGACTTTAGTTTCATATTTTGATGGCGAAAGAACTCCAAATTATCCATACGCCCGTGGGGTTCTGGCAGGAATAGATAATGATCAGTCAAGAGAGAATTTTGCTCGCATGTCTTACGAGGGAGTTTTGTTAGGACTAATTAAAGCTTTCAAGCATTTAACAAATCTTGGAATCACTACCAATAAGAGGATTATCGTGACTGGCGGTGGGGCTAGAGGTAGCGCCTATCCACAAATACTTTCAGATTTACTTGGACGCGAAGTTATAACTTTAGATGTTGAAGAGTCATCAGCTCGTGGCGCTTGTGTTTTAGCCGCGGCGATCGCGACTAAAACTCCTGTAGCAGATGTTGCTTATAAATGGAGTCCGAAAGAAAAATCTATTTTCAAGCCAAAACAAAAAGTAGATCTTGCTTTACTTTTACAAAAATATGAAAAACTTTCCAACTTCAGAGAAATGGACAGAGTGAGTAATTAGATGAATATAAAAAAATTCTTAAACGAAGCCAGCATCCTAATTGTTTGGCTGATTTTGGTGGGAATATTTTCTCTACTCTCTCCAAATTTTTTCCAAACTACAAATGCTGTTGTGTTATTGCTTAATGGAGCCATTATTGCATTGATAACTTTGAGTCAAAGTTTTGTGCTGCTCACGGGTGGAATCGACCTATCAACAGGAGCCGTTATATCAATGACTGGAATTGTTGCAGCAGTATTTATGCGATCTGGCGCACCATGGTATGTCGCAGCTATCGGAGCCTCATTATTAGGTGTTTTTGCTGGTGTTTTAAATGGTTTAGTAATTCATTATGCTGGAATTCCACCTTTCATCGTTACTTTTGCTGCTATGGGTGTTGCTTCGGCCATTCCGATGATAATTACCCGCGCTGAATCTATAAAAATTGCGGATCCTGGGTTTTTATGGGTCGGACAAGGAAAAGTATTTAGTATTCCTGTGCCAATTATTTTGGTTGTGATTTGTGCAATTCTCTCTACCATTTTACTTAAATCCACAATTATTGGCACGCATATTTATGCTCTCGGCGGTAATCGATTGGCAGCCCGTTTATCAGGGGTGAATATTATGCGAACAACCATTTTTGTTTATGGATTGAGTGGACTTTTTGCTGGAATGGCTGGCGTAGTTGCGACTTCTAGACTCGGTGTTGCATATCCACAAACTGGAACTGGAAATCAATTATTTTATTCAATAGCTGCAGCGGTTGTTGGTGGCGTGAGTTTATTCGGCGGCATTGGAAAGATTCGTGGCGCAATGAGTGGTGCGCTTTTGATTGCAACCATAAGCAATGGAATGAATGTTGTAAATATTAGTTCTTACTGGCAACCTCTTGTAATTGGTTTGATTATTTTAGCGGGTGTGGGTTTTGACAGTGCGCGTACCTCAACAAAAAATAAGAGCAAGAAAGGCCGTAGCGCCATCATCACAACAAAAATAAAAGGTCTAGTAGGCAAAGCGTCAACTAGAGAGGGGAAGAAATGAATAAATCATGGTTGCAGAGCAACAGAATTAGTGGGGTGCTCGTTGTCGCGGGAGCTCTAATTCTCTCTGGTTGTTCTTCAAGTTCAGATAGTGCTGGAGGCTCAGCAGAGGGAATCCGTGAAGGGCTCCCAGCAAACTGCAGTGAAGCAACGCCTAAAATAGGTGTTGCACTACCTAATCTATCAAATCCTTATTATGTTGAAATGAAGAAAGGTGTCGAAGAAGCAGCGACAGCTGCAGGCTTTGAGGCCATAATTTCAATTGCAGATGATGACATTGCTCAGCAACAGAGCCAAATTGATAGCTTTATTCAAAGTGGTGTTTGTGCTGTTTACTTAAATGCAATCGGAGGCGAGCCAGGAGCTCAATTCGCTATCTCGCTTTCAAAGGCTGGAATCCCAGTATTTGCAGTGAATGTTTTCGTTGATGTTGCAGCAGTTGAAGCAGCAGGCGGAAGCGTTATACAGCAATTGGGAGCTGATCAAGCTGGCGGCGGAACTTTAAGCGGAGAGCAAGCACTACAAGTACTTGGTGCTGACGCTAAATTGGTAGCTGGCATTGTTGGCGTACCAGGAAACCTAACTACGCAATTACGCGATGATGCTTTTGCTGCGGCTTTGATGAAGAATCCAAATGCCAAAGTAATGCAAACCGTTGATAGTCAAGTTAAACCAGATGTTGCTCAAAAAGTTACAGCTGAAATGCTACTTGGCAATCCAAAGATGAACGTTATATTTGCAGACACTGGACCTGGTGTAGTTGGTGCATTGTTGGCAATCAAAGAACTAAAGAGAGAGAAAACGGTTGCACTCTTTGGATTCTGCGCAGCTATTTCTGCAGTGCCAGATATTTCTGGTGCCTATAAAGGTTGCGTTGGACAAGAACCAAAAGTTTATGGTTCGAAAACGATTGAACAGATTAAGTTATACATAACTGGTACAGACGTTGAGAAGACACTGCTAGTCGCCACTCCTGTATTTAATCAGGGCGATTCAGTTCCAGCGGACGTAATCGGTTAAGTAACTAAATGAAGAAGGATGTCAGCCGAGAAGTCGGTTTTGAAATGACGAGGGAATGGACTCTCTCGGCTGAACATCTTTCGCAAGAATTCGGAAGTACTAAAGCCTTAGATGACGTAACTCTTATTTTTAAATCAGGAGAAATACACGGAATTGTTGGACATAATGGCGCCGGAAAATCGACTTTACTACAAATATTTTCAGGTGCGCTATCTCCGACTTCAGGCGGAATAAATTTAGACAGCAGTCCTATCTCTTTTATTGAACCTTACCAAGCGTATGCCGCAGGAATTGCATGTGTTTATCAGGAACTTTCATTACCTATAAATCTTACTATCTGGCAATCACTATTTTTAGGCCATGAATTGCGAAAAAATGGGTTGTTAGATAAAAAAGAGATGCGCAGAATTTCTACTGCTATCTGTAAAGATATTGAAGTTGATGCTGATTCGGACACTATTCTCAGCAATCTATCTGTATCGCAACGGCAATTATTGGAGATAGGAGCGGCAATCAACAGAAAAGCCAAAGTGATTTTATTTGACGAACCAACTACAGCTTTAGAGCCGACTCAAATTTCACTTCTATTCTCAATAATGCGTAAATTAGCACATGAGCAAAACTTAATAGTTGTTTTAGTTGATCATAGACTCGACGAAGTGCTCTCAGTATGTGATCACGTGACTGCTCTTGCGGATGGAAAAATTAGGTTATCTGGAAAAAAGAACGAGATTTCAATTGGAAGCCTTACCGATGCGGTCATCGGAAATAGAGAAAGGAGTGCTGGCGAAATTATTACACCAGACCAAACTCTAAAAAGAGAGCAGCGTAAAAAATCCCTTCTTTTAGAAGTAAAGCATTTGGGATCTGAAAGATTACATGACATTTCACTGGTCCTAGAAGAAGGAGAAATTTTAGGAATTTATGGATTGAATGGTTCTGGAAGATCTAGATTCTTGCGTACTCTCTACGGAGATTTATCTTTCACAAATGGAGAAATAACGTTAGCAGGATCAAATTATTCACCCTCCAGTCCACATTATGCTTTATCTAAAGGAGTTGCCTATTTATCAGAGGAGCGAAAAAAAGACGGTTTCATTCCGTTACTGACACCAACTGAAAACATGACTTTGCCAATTTTGCATTTGTATAGAAGGTTGCGTATTTTTCTTAATCATAATTTGAAAAACAGTAGTGCGTTAACTATTCTAAAAAAATTAAATGTTCGTGGGGATATAAGCGGTTTGATTATGCGTCTTTCTGGCGGGAACCAGCAAAAAGTTCTTTTCGCTAGATCAATAATGCAAAAACCAATTCTATTATTGTTGGATGAACCAACAAAGGGTATCGATATTGGGGCAAAGATTGAAATTTATGACCTTATAAAATCATTAGTGAAGTCAGAGAACATTGGCGTAATTTTGGTTTCCAGCGAAGAAGAAGAAATCCTTTCTATAACAGACACAGTAATGATTTTTCGGAATGGAACTTCTTCTGGAATTAAAAACAAAACTTCCGAGTTAGACATCGCAAACTTACGTTTGTTGGCTTTGCAAGGAAAGAATTAATGGCTGTTCATAATGTTGTAACGCCTAGTTTGGGTAATGCAGATGGAGAGGCAATACTTTCCTCCTGGTTAGTTAATATCGGAGATAAGGTAACTTTGAATTCGCCAGTTGCTCTCGTTGAGACCAATAAAGCTCAAATTGAAATCGAGGCAGGGTTTGAGGGATGGGTAAAAGCGTTCTTAATCCCGGTAGGTAGTGAATTAACTGATTTTCAGGCTATCTTAGAAATCACTTCGGATCAACCATAAAATGTCGAAGGAAATTTTAGTAGATCCGGAAATTGTACAAGTTAAAAGAAAAATTGAACTTGGTGATATTCTTGTAAATTCATTTGACAAAACAATTGCGGAATCACTTTCTATAATTGAAAAAAGCAAGGCAATTAATATCTTTTATCATATGCAGGTCATTAGGGTATTTGAATTAATGCTTGACGAAATCAAAAAAACTGGTAAATATTTGGATTTAAATTACCAATACGCTGGGCCAGCACACCTATCCATTGGGCAAGAAGCGGCCGCAGTTGGACAGTCATTCGCTCTAGGGCTTGATGATTTTATTTTAGGTAGCCATCGAAGTCATGGTGAAGTTATTGCCAAAGGTTTAGCCACAATTGATCTTCTACAAGAATCAGAATTGGAATCAATCTATATTTCTGATAAATATGACCATATTAGAAAGGGTTTCCGGTCACCCACAACTGATATTCGTAAAAAACTGAGAGAATTTTTTATTTATGGTTTCATAGCCGAAATTTTTGGAAAAGAGTCTGGTTTTAACCG
>JABMMO010000060.1 GCA_013205455.1 Actinomycetota bacterium | reverse complement strand
CAAATACATCAAGTAACCTGGCCATCTTTGTCTAGTTCAAACTTACATTCGTGCATACATTTATATTACGCCTACTTTTTTAATACGGAATAGTCACCCCTGACTTTCCATGACTTATTTATCCCCGGTAAAGGCACACTCAGATTTAATAACTTGGGGTCGGGCTTGTCTGTTCTATAAACTACTTAACGCAGCAGTGAATCCCCGCTCTAAATCCACTCTTATATCTTCGTAATCTTCAATTCCAATACTCAGGCGAATCGTGCCGGGAGTAATACCAGCTTTGGCTAAACCATCTGCACCCAATTGAGAATGTGTGGTAGCTGCGGGATGTATTACTAGCGATCTCACATCCCCAATATTGGCTACGTGGCTAAACATCTTGAGTCCTTCGACGAACTTACTCCCTGCTTCATATCCACCTATAATTTCGAATGACATCACAGCGCCACCGCCCTTTGGGGCATATTTCAACTGATTCTTATGCCAGATAGAAGTCGGTAAACCGCCATATGCAACGGCCGCAACTTGTGGGTGCGTAAATAGCCATTCTGCAATTCTTTGTGCATTCTCTAGATGGCTTTTCATCCGCATGCTCAATGTTTCCAAGCCTTGTGCCAATATCCAAGCATTAAAAGGGGTTACTGCTGAGCCAAAATCTCTTAACAATTGCACTCGACATTTTATGATGAAAGACAAATTTCCAAACTTTGAATCAACTCCAAAATCTCGAGCGAAAACAATGTCGTTATAACTAGGATCAGGCAAGTTGAAGCCGGGGAACTTAGCGGGATCCTTAGCGTAATTAAAATTGCCTGAATCAATTATGGCTCCAACCATCGCACTTCCATGTCCAGAGAGATATTTAGTTGCAGCGTGGGTAACTACGTCCACGCCATAATCAATCGGTTTTGTTACATATGGTGTTGCGATTGTGTTATCTAGAATCCACGGCACACCAACATCATGTGCAATTTTTGCAATTCCTTCTATATCTAAAATTACTCCCAATGGATTAGATATCCCCTCACCGAAGAATGCTTTTGTGTTTGGTTTTATCGCGGCCTTCCAGGCATCTAAATCATTAGCATCTTCAACAAAAGTTGTCTCAACACCCCATTTGGGAAGAGTGTAATTAAGTAAATTATAGATACCACCATAAATATTGCGACTTGCAACAATATGGTCACCCTGTTCAGCAACATTCATTAAAGCCATTGCGGTGGCAGCCATTCCAGAGGAAAAAAGTAGAGAGCCAACGCCACCTTCTAAAACAGTGAGTCGCTTTTCAACTGCTTCTTGAGTGGGGTTTGAGATTCTGGTATACGAATGACCAAATTCGGTAAGTGCAAATAACCCCGCAGCATGCTTAGCATCGCGAAACTGATAAGCCGTAGTCTGATAAATTGGCAATGAGATTGATCCTGTGACGGGATCTGGTTCTTGGCCAGCATGAATTTGATTCGTTGAAAAGGACCATTCGTCTCTCATCAGAATCCCTTCGCTCGTTGAATTCGCGGCATAAGCTAAAGATAGCCAAGCTGACTTGAAATAACAGGAATTGAGCTTTTTAGACCCCTAGGAGTTAATTCATGGTCATTTTTCATGCTGACTACTTAGGTCCTATAACTCTTAATGACCGGGTCGGAGGTTCGAACCCCTCACCGCCCACTTAACGCATTACGTGTGAGTGCCGTGAAACTCTCGTTTATCGGCGATCCAATCCATCAGAGCAAACAAGACTCCAGAGGCAACAAAAGTTAAATGGATAACAATTCGCCATTTAGTACCACCAGTAACGTAATCCTCACCAGCTAACTCGATGAAATCTTTGAGAAGCTCAATAACAGAGATCGCAACTAGCGATCCAATTAATTTAATTTTCAAACCGCTAAAATCAATCGTACCCATCCAGTGTGGGCGGTCTTTAGACTCGGTAGCAATATCAATTCGCGACACAAAGTTTTCATAGCCGGCAAAAATCACCATTAAAATGAGGTTTGCAAGAAGAGTTAGATCCAATAAAGCTAATAAATCTAGGGTGAAGCTCTGTGGGGTCGCTTCCCCTATTTTTTGTGCTAGGTGATAGAACTCGATAACGAATCGAAAGCAGAGCAGGACAAGTGCTCCGACTAACCCTAGATAGAGTGGTGCTAATAAAAAACGAGCGCGAAATAGAACTACTTCAACAATGTGTGATATTCGATTCATAATTACAGAGTACGCCACAACTGACCTAAATCCGTTCAAGATCTAGTAAGTGTCAGACCCCATACCTGATGTGGGTTGTGGATCAAGATAAGCAGGAATCACGATCTCGTTGTATTGCAAGAAGCCAGGTTTAAATGGCGGATCAAAACGACAGATTCGCGTTTCCTTAGAGAGCGCGATTTTGGCTTTGGAAGAGTTTGCGCGAAGCTCTTCAGTAATCTTTCGTGATAGCTCATCGGTTGCTCTGCCGCGGAATGATTTGGCAACACATGTTTCGGTATCTAATTCGCGTAATTTGACCTGTGAATTATTGGGATCTGGCAAACGGTCAAAAGTGCTACCTGATGGCATAACAAACGAGACATACCAATCATCGGATTCCGAGGTATCTGCTTTTTGGGTGGTGATTACCGGAGCAGTCATGGCGATTTTTTCTGAGGACTTGTTTCCCTGTGAAATGTAATTAAATAAGGT
>JABMMO010000059.1 GCA_013205455.1 Actinomycetota bacterium | reverse complement strand
TTGGGATTCAACTATTAATCGGATTAATTAATTAATTCTTAACCAGCTTAAGTGCTAGCCCAAGTTCATTTTCAGCAAGCGGTAGCGCTGGGTCTCGCTCCATCAAAGTAGCGAGAACTTCTTGTGAAATTAATTCTGCGCCGTTAGTAATTGCTTGGCAAACGGAGTCATTGGCATTCCAATACATGGTGATTCGATCGCTGATGTCGAAGCCCGCATTTTTCCGTTCATCTTGAACGGCGCGAATAACCTCACGGACTTGACCGGCTGCGATTAATTCAGGGGTAAGGGTGAGATCGAGTGCAATGCTTTCGCCGCTATGGCTAGCTACCGACCAACCTTCTCGCGGTGTTTCGGTGATTACTAAATCAACTTCGGTGATCTCGGCGCTTTTGTTTTCACCATATTGAATTGTGGCTTTTCCAGTTTTACGAATCTGGGTTGTCAATTCAATTGGGTTCGATTCGGCAATCTTTTTCGAAATTGGCTGGACATCTGCGCCAAAATTTAAGCCTAA
This sequence comes from Actinomycetota bacterium, assembly GCA_013205455.1. Taxonomy (GTDB): domain Bacteria; phylum Actinomycetota; class Actinomycetes; order Nanopelagicales; family Nanopelagicaceae; genus UBA7398. Next base: position 10,791 of record JABMMO010000059.1, on the reverse strand, counting down.
AGTTTTGAAGTTCGCTTTGATAGTTATATCTACTAAATCTGAACCTGCGCTTGAGATATCATCAAGTTTCAACACGTTAAGTTCATCTGAGATTTGATCTTTAAGTTGTTGGTCCAATCCGACCCACCCGGAAGCCGATATCAAAGCTCGCGAAAGTGGTTGCCGAATTTTCACTTTTGATTCCGCTCTTGATGCGCGACCGAGCTCTACCAAGCGCCGCGTTAAAACCACTGATTGGGAAAGCTTTTTATCAATTAATTTTGAATTTACTTTAGGAAAGTCTGCCAAGTGCACTGAAGCTACTGCGCTAGGTGATACTGGGCAGATTAATTCTTGCCAAACATGTTCAGTTATAAATGGAACCAGGGGTGCCATTAGTAGCGTTAATTTTTCAAGACATTCATGGAGCGTTGCGAGCGCGGCGACATCGCCATCCCAAAACCGACGCCGAGATCGGCGCACATACCAGTTTGATAAATCATCAATAAATTTTCCTAGAATTTCACCGGCTTCTTGCGAATCGAAATTAGTAAGCGCAGCATCCACGCCGCCTATTAATTGATTTAGTTCCGAGATAATCCAGCGATCCATTAAAGGTCGGTTCGAGATATCAACTTGGCCTGTGGAAGTTAATGGATTGAAATTAGATGCTCGGGCATAGAGCGAGAGAAAAGAAACGGTATTCCAATAGGTGAGCAAAGTTTTTCGAACTACATCCGAGATCGCGCTATGCCCAACCCGGCGTGCGCTCCATGGTGAGCCATCGGCAAGCATGTACCAGCGCACGGCATCCGCACCGTGTTGATCCATCAGCGCCATTGGCTCTAAAACATTGCCCAGATGCTTACTCATTTTGCGGCCATCTTTATCGAGAATATGTCCAAGACAGAGAACCGTTTTATATGAGGATTTATCGAAAACTAGCGTGCCAATTGTCATCAAGGTATAGAACCAACCGCGGGTTTGATCGATTGCTTCGCAAATAAAATCTGCCGGGTAGGCCTCATTGAATTTTTCAATCGAACCTGGTTTATGCGGATATCCCCATTGTGCGAATGGCATTGCGCCGGAGTCATACCAGCAATCAATAACTTCTGGGACTCTGACCATAGTTTCAGAACAGTCCGCACACGGGAATTTAATATCATCGACAAATGGGCGATGTGGATCTATCGCTGTTACATCATCTCCGACTAAGCCACTTAATTCTTTAAGCGAACCGATACAAATTTCATGATCAGATGCGCAGCGCCATATCGGTAGTGGCGTACCCCAATATCTGTTTCGCGATACCGCCCAATCAATGTTGTTATTTAACCAATCACCATAACGGCCAGTTTTGATGGTTTCTGGATGCCAATCAGTATTTTCATTTTCTTTTATCAGCGCTGCTTTAATTTTTGTAGTTTTGATATACCAAGAAGGCTGGGCGTAATAAATCAACGCGGTATGGCAGCGCCAACAATGCGGATAAGAGTGTTCGTAGGGCTGGTGTTTATAAAGTTTGCCAGATTTTCTTAGCTCCTTCACGAGGGCTTTATCTGCTTCTTTGAAGAAAACGCCGCCAATTAACGGAACTTCATCAGCAAAATTTCCATTTGCAAGAACTGGATTTACTACTGGAAGTCCGTAAGCGCGACAAACTTGTAAATCGTCAGCGCCAAAAGCCGGGGATTGGTGGACTAATCCGGTGCCATCTTCAGTTGTTACGTACTCCGCTAAAACAACAAAGTGCGAATCTGGAATTTCAACATAATCAAACGGCCGCTCATAAGTGGTGCGCTCTAAATCTTTTCCAGTAATAGTCTGTAAAACTTCAAATTCGCCAACCACTTGCGCGAGCTCTTGCGCCAGCACTAAGACTTCACTTTCTTCGCTATCTGGCTTCTTGGTTTTTACCACGACATAGGTAACTTTCGGATTAACCGCAATCGCGGTATTCGATACCAAAGTCCATGGCGTTGTGGTCCAAACCAAGAGTGAAGCCCCAAGTTCGGCAAGTTTGCCGGAGGTGATTGGAAACCGAACATATACCGATGGATCAGTTACAGTTTCATAACCTTGGGCTAGTTCGTGGTCTGAAAGACCAGTGCCACATCGAGGACAATACGGCGCAACCCGATGATCTTGTGAAAGTAAACCTTTTTGCCAAATCTCTTTAAGCGACCACCATACGCTTTCCACATATTCGCTAGACATAGTCCAATAAGCTTCATCGAAATCAACCCAGAAGCCCATCCGCTCGGTCATATCGGTAAATGCGCCAACATGTCGTTGCACTGATTCGCGGCACTTGTCATTAAATTCCGCAATTCCAAATTTTTCAATATCCCCTTTGCCGGTAAATCCAAGTTCCTTTTCTACGGCAATCTCGACTGGAAGCCCATGACAATCCCAACCAGCTTTACGAATTACATGTTTTCCTTTCATGGTTTGAAAACGAGGAAATACATCTTTAAAAACTCGAGCCTCAATATGGTGCGTGCCTGGTAACCCATTTGCAGTGGGCGGGCCCTCGTAAAATGTCCAAGCTTCTGCGCCCGCACGTGCATTAACGCTTTCGTGAAAAATCGATTGCGTTTCCCAAAAATTCAGAATTTCACGTTCACTCTTTGGCAGATCAATTTGTGGTGAGATGCTGCGGTATTCGTTTTTCAATTTCCCGCTCTCTGACTCGACCACTCTGGTTACTCCACTCTGGAATTAAGAGTTGAATTCTACCTTTGCAAAACAATGATTGTGCTCGGTTTAACGGGCATCGTGTGGCTGAGTGGCTTTTCTAGTCGAGAAGCCATAGCCTTCGGCGCTGTGCCCACAAAAAAGAATTCAAAGAAGCCAATAGCTAAGGCCGCGAAGAAAAGCGCCGTAAAATCTGCTAAAAGATCCGGTGTATTGAGTCGATTTTTGGGGAAAAAGAAAGCACCGGTTAAGGCTAAAAAAGCTCCGGTTAAAAAAACTCCAGCGAAAAAAGCTCCAATCAAAAAAGCGACAATTAAAAAAGCCGCCGCGAAGAAGCCACTCGAAGTAAAAAAGATTCCAATAAAACCTAATATTAAAGCGCCGATGAAAACTGCGCTAACTTCAAGCACTGCAAAAGGTGGCGCAACCACAATCTCGGTTTACAAACCTGAACCAGAGCTGTTAGAGACCGCAATAGTTGCCGAACGCAGATTAGTTTTGCCACCACCCGTGCGTCCGATAAAAACTGGGAAAAAGGCACCGCAGCTAAAACCAATCAAATCTGCACCGGCGCCACTTGTTGTAAAAGAGGGCGAAGATGGGTGGACTGTGACTGAGATGAAAGCAATGCGATCTGAGTTAGCTAAAGATTTAGTTCGGCTAAAGAAAGAACTACAAGCCGCGGAATCTGAAATGGATGATTTGATTAAGGCATCTGGTGTTGGCGCTGGCGATGATCAAGCGGATGCCGGAACTAAAACTTTTGAACGTGAACATGAAATGTCGCTGGTCTATAACGCTCGCGATATGGTTACCCAAACTGAGCGCGCTCTAGAAAGAATTGATACTAAGACTTATGGGCGTTGCGAGGACTGCTCTAGCCCAATCGGCAAAGCCCGGCTTCAAGTATTTCCAAGAGCAACGCTATGTATGGCGTGTAAGCAGAAAGAAGAACGGCGCTGAATGCCGAACGGGTTAAGCGGGCGCGTAAAACTCTAGCCTTATGCGCTTTTCTAGTATTTGTTCTAGATTTTGTAACTAAATTATGGGCGGTCGAATACTTACGCGGTCGTGATTCAATAAAATTGATTGGTAATTTTTTACAACTTACTTACACAACTAATTCTGGCGCTGCTTTCAGCATGGCACCAAATGCAACTCTCGCACTAGCTTCATTTGCATTATGTGCGGCCACTTTTATTATTTATTTCAGCCGAAAAGTAACTTCAAATTGGTGGGGCTTAGTTCTTGGCTTAGTTCTTGGTGGGATTTTTGGAAATTTATGGGATCGAATTTCTAAAGCCCCGGGTGGATTTAAGGGCGAAGTGGTCGATTGGATTGAGTTACCGCATTGGCCGATCTTCAATGTCGCCGATTCTGCAATCTGTATCGCAGCTGCGATTGTGGTCATTCTGGCGATAAAAAACGTACAACCTACCGACGTGAGTAGCCATGGCTCGTGAGTTAAGAGTTTTTACCATTCCGGATGGGTTATCTGGCGAGCGAGTTGATGCTGCGCTTGCAAGGTTGCTCGGTCTCTCTCGCACAACTGTCGCAGAGTTGGCTAGCGCAGGTGAAATTACCAGAGCAGGAAAAACGTTGGCGAAATCCGAACGTATCGAAAGTGGCGATCAGATCGAAATTCTTTTTCCAGAACCAGCTAGAGCACCACAATTAAATCCAACGCCAGTTGATAACCTTGAAGTTATTTATGATGATGACCAAGTAATTGTGGTTAACAAACCGGTTGGCTGTGCATCACATCCAAGCCCTGGTTGGAGTGGTGTAACTGTTATTGGCGGCTTAATTGCTGCAGGGTATTCAGTATCAACCAGCGGTGCTGCTGAACGACAAGGAATTGTGCATCGATTAGATGTTGGCACAACCGGGCTAATGGTGGTCGCTAAAACTGAAACTGCATATACAAGTTTAAAAGATCAGTTCAGAGAGCGAACTGTCGGCAAAATTTACAATGCGTTGGCGCAGGGGCATATTGATCCGACTGAAGGCACGATTGATGCACCCATAGATCGTCATCCAAAAGAAGATTATCGATTTGCAGTTGTAGCTGATGGAAAACCTAGCATCACCCATTATTTAGCTCTTGAATATTATCCAGCAGCGACGCTTTTAAAAGTGGAATTAGAAACTGGTCGCACCCATCAAATTAGAGTTCACTTTGCCGCGCTCCGACATCCGCTTGTTGGCGATTTAACTTATGGCGCTGACCCAGTTTTAGCTGAAAAACTAGGGCTAACTCGACCATGGCTGCATGCGATGGAACTTACTTTTAACCACCCGGGCTCTGGGGATCGAATGAGTTTCACGGCGCCATACCCAGCCGACCTCACAAAGGCGTTGGCGTTGCTCACCGAAAAGTAGCGCCACAAGGCAGTACTCTCACCAATCGTGACCCCCAATAATTCCCAGAAAAAACCTGATAATTCGGAGAATTTTGTGCATTTACATGTACATACCGAATATTCGATGTTGGATGGGGCGGCCCGAGTAGCGGATTTAACTAGTGAGGTTGCGCGCCAAAAAATGCCTGCGATCGCAATGACTGACCATGGAAATGTATTTGGTGCATTTGATTTTTATAAGCAGAGTAAAAAAGCTGGCGTTAAGCCAATCATTGGAATTGAAGCCTACGTTGCTCCCGAGTCGCGCTTTGATAAGAAACGCGTCAAATGGGCCGAAGGCGGCGAAGATGACGTCTCTGGTGGCGGTGCCTATACCCATATGACGCTGCTTGCGGAAAATAATGTTGGACTTGGAAATCTTTTCAGACTCTCGTCGTTAGCTTCGTTGGAAGGTTTTTATTACAAGCCAAGAATGGATCGCGAACTCTTAGCAAAACATTCCGATGGCATTATTGCCACGACCGGATGTCCTGGTGGCGAAATTCAAACTCGGATCAGAATGGGTGCATATAACGAAGCTCGAAATGCGGCTGCGGAATTTCGAGACATCTTTGGCGCCGGAAATTATTTTGTTGAGATTATGGATCACGGCATAGAAGTAGAACGAAGAGTTAAAGAAGATTTGTTGAAGTTGAGTAAAGAATTAGGCTTACCACTCTTAGCAACAAATGATTTGCACTATACATTTGCCGAAGACTCAGTCGCTCACGAAGCGCTGCTCTGCATCCAATCTGGCTCCACTTTGGCTGATCCAAATCGATTTCGATTTGAGAACGGCGAATTTTATTTAAAAAGCGCGCGCCAAATGCGCGAGATTTTTAAAGAGCTCCCAGAGAGTTGCGACAACACACTTTTAATTGCGGAACGTTGCAATATCACGATGCGTGAAAATGAAAATCTGCTGCCAAAATTTGAAGTTCCGCAAGGTGAAAGTGAAAACACTTGGTTAATCAAACAATCTGAAGCAGGCTTACGAGGGCGATTCAAAGGCGAAGCGCCAATAAATTATATTGAAAGATTAAGTTATGAACTTGGTGTTATGACCAAGATGGGTTTTGCAGGTTATTTCCTCGTTGTTTCCGATTTAGTGTCACATGCAAAGAAGCAAGGAATTTGGGTAGGACCTGGCCGAGGCTCTGCCGCCGGATCACTTGTCTCTTATGCCCTTGGTATAACTGCGCTAGATCCGATTAAACACGGCTTGCTCTTTGAGCGCTTTCTAAATCCGGAACGTATCTCGATGCCAGATATCGATTTAGATTTTGATGAACGTCGTCGCGCCGAAATGATTCGATACGCAACCGATAAATATGGTGAAGACCGGGTTGCTCAAATAATCACATATGGAACTATTAAATCTAAACAAGCAATTAAGGATTCAACGCGAGTTCTTGGTTACCCATATGCGTTGGGCGAACGATTGACAAAAGCGTTACCGCCATCGGTAATGGGTAAAGATATTTCGCTCGGTGGCGTGTTCAATGATAAAGATGATCGTTATGGCGAAGCAAGTGAATTTAGAACACTTTATGAGACCGATATGGATAGTAAGAAAATTGTTGATACTGCCTTAGGTATTGAAGGATTAAAGCGGCAATGGGGAGTGCACGCTGCTGGCGTGATTTTAAGTAGTGAACCGTTATTAGATGTTATTCCAATTCATAGACGCGAAGCCGACGGTGCAATAATTACCCAATTCGACATGGGCGCATGCGAGGCAACGGGTTTGCTAAAGATGGACTTCCTCGGACTAAGAAACCTCTCTGTCATCGATGATTGTTTAGCCAATATAAAAAATAACGCCAATCAAATTGTAGATTTGACTACGCTTGAATTAACCGATAAGAAAACTTACGAGCTGCTTTCAAGAGGTGACACGCTCGGCGTATTCCAATTAGATAGCGCTCCGATTCGCGCACTGCTTCGTTCTATGTCGCCAGATTCATTTGAGGATATTTCTGCGGTAATTGCGCTATACCGACCTGGTCCAATGGGCGTAAATGCTCATACTGATTATGCTGATCGCAAGAATAAACGCAAACCATCTGATCCGATTCACCCAGAACTTTCGGAGCCGTTACAAGAAATTCTTGGCGACACATATGGATTGATCGTTTATCAGGAACAAGTAATGGCAATTGCGCAAAAAGTGGCCGGGTTTTCCTTAGGCCGTGCGGATTTGCTACGAAAAGCTATGGGTAAGAAGAATAAAAATATTTTGGATAAAGAGTATGTTCACTTCGAAGCGGGCATGCAAAAGAATAAGTTTTCCAGCGTGGCCATAGATGTTCTATGGAAAACCCTAATTCCGTTCTCTGATTACGCATTTAACCGCGCTCACAGCGCTGGTTATGGCATGGTTTCTTATTGGACTGGGTACTTAAAAGCTAATTACCCAACCGAATATATGGCTGCTCTCTTAACCAGCGTTCGCGATGATAAAGATAAGAGCGCACTTTATTTGAACGAATGCCGCCGAATGGGGATTAAAGTTCTACCACCAGATGTAAATGAATCTGATGCAGATTATACGCCTCGAGGGACTGATATTCGGTTTGGTTTAGCCGCAATCAGAAATGTTGGTGAAAACGTAGTTGCATCAATTGCAAAAAATCGAATTGATAAGGGGCGTTTCACTTCGTTTGGTGATTTTTTATCAAAAGTTGATGTCCAAGTTTGTAATAAAAAAACTATTGAGTCACTAGTAAAAGCCGGCGCATTTGATTCATTAGGTCATACTAGAAAAGGTTTAATGGCGGTTTACTTAGAAGCAATTGACTCAGTAATGGAAGCTAAGCGAGCAGAAGCTATTGGTCAATTTGATCTTTTTGGTTCTACTCAAGTATCTGAAGTACATGGCGTTGAGTTAAATATTCCAATTGAAGAATGGGAGAAATCCTTACTCCTTACTTATGAACGAGAGATGCTCGGACTTTATGTTTCGGATCATCCACTTCTTGGGGTAGAACATGTTCTACGCGCAGCTACCGATTTGGCCATCAGCGGATTATCCGATGATTCAATCGGTCATGATCAGATTGTCACTATCGCTGGCCTAATTACGAGCATCCAACGAAAAGTTACTAGGCAAGGTGCATCGTGGGCGATTGTAAATGTCGAGGATTTAGAAGGCGCGGTCGATGTTTTATTCTTCTCGAATTCATATTCTCAACATTCGGTTAATTTAGTTGAAGATAGAATTGTGGTGATTCGCGGTCGCGTTGATAAGCGCGAAGAGATACCAAGAATTACAGCACTTGAACTTTCCTTACCAGATATTAAGCAAATTCCTACTGGCCCGCTAATAATTCGTATGGATTTGGCTCGCTGTACGCCGCCGATCGTTGACCGCATGAAAGAAGTGCTCCGCTCTCACCCAGGTGCGCGTGAAGTTCATTTAGAGCTACAAGGAGCGGCGAAAAATACCATCCTCAAACTTGATGAGGGGTTGAAAGTTACTGCTTCGCCTAGCTTGAGTGCTGATTTGAAATCAATTCTCGGTCCAGACTGCTTGGTTTAATAGCAACGCAATGAAAAGTCGAGGCAAATCTTTAATCGTTGCATTATGTGCACTTCTGATTTTCAGCGCTTTGATTAGAAGTGGTGCTTCTCGGATATCTGTCACCCAATTGGTTTTGGCATTTTTAAGCGGTTCCTTCGCAGTTTTTTTATTTGTAAAAGGTGTTTTCACAAAGAAAGCTAATAAACGGTACGAACGCAAACCGTTAACTGCCTGGAGCGCCTTAGATGCTAAATTAGACCCAACTGACGAGATGAATCGAGTCGAAAATGAAGAATAGATTCTTGCTTTTGCAACCTTGGATAACGCTCTTATTTAGATTAATTTTAGGTGGCGTTTTATTAGCTGCGGGTGGATTAAAAGTTGGGCATTTGCAAAAATCAGCGATGGCGGTAAGAGCATATGAAGTTCTACCAATTTCGGTTGCAAATGTGATCGGCTATTCGCTCCCTTGGATTGAGGTGGGGCTCGCAATTTTCTTAATTTTGGGAGTTTTCGTAAAACAATCTGCGATGGCAAGCGGCGCTTTGATGTTTATTTTTATTATAGGAATTGCGCAAGCCGGCCTTAGAGGGTTGTCGATAGATTGCGGTTGTTTCGGGGGTGGCGGCCAAGTGGCGGCTGGCCAGACCAAGTATCTGGCGGAGATATTCCGAGATGTTGGTTTATTGGCAATAGCGCTTGCGCTCACCAAATTCCCAGGTGGTAAATTTGGATTAGATCGACAATAGATTAAAGTCAGCATCTGTAACTAAATCTGAGCGGAGTAAATAATGGCAAAGTCCCCAAAAACTAAAGATTCATCTGGCAGCAAGTCGGGCGGTGGCGATAATTTCACGCGCTGGCTAGTCGCTGGCATGGTTGGTTTAGTTGTAGTTGTGGCTGTGGCGTTTTCATTATTTAGTAACCGGACAAATACCGCTGCCACACTGCCTTCAACAGTTAAGCAAAGTGATGGCTACGGGATTTCATTTAACTCCGGGATAAAGCCAGTCATAGATATTTGGGAAGACTTCCAATGCCCGGTCTGTAAGAATTTTGAGGCGGTAGTCGGTGAATATCTCAACCAATTAATTGTGGAGAAGAAAGTAAATGTAATCTTCCACACGCTTTCATTTATTGGTGATGAATCCATTCTTGCAGCAAATGCAGCAGCTTGTGCATCTGATGAAGATAAGTTCCTACCGTTCCATGCTCTGCTCTATCAGACTCAATCCGCAAGAGAGAATTCTGGATTGTGGAACGCAGAATCATTGCAAGATTTAGGAGCTCAAGTCGGAGCGACTTCAGATAAATTCACTGCTTGCGTAAAAGATGGTACTTACGCCCAATGGGTTGCTAACGTTGCTAGCGACGGCGCAAAGAAAAACGTAAATTCAACGCCAACGGTATTTATAAACGGTGTTGAAATTGATCGAAATACCCAATATTTTAATCTTGAAGCTTTCAAGGCTGCGTTAGTGACTGCTGGATTAAAGGGATAGTGGGCAGCTTTCACCAATCTATTCCGTCACCGACTCGCGCTTTTATAGAGTTGGGTCCATTAACGATTCATTTTTACGCTATTGCAATTCTCACCGGAATTGCGGTTGCAATTTATTGGGGTAATGCGCGATTCGTCGCAGCGGGTGGCGCACCTGGCAGAGTCTCAGAGATTGCGATCGTTGCAGTTCCGATGGGCGTAATTGGTGGGCGGATTTATCATGTGATCTCATCACCGCAAGGATATTTTGGTGACGATGGCAGACCGATTGAGATTTTTTATATCTGGCAAGGTGGGCTTGGAATTTGGGGCGCGATTTCGCTTGGGTTAGCTGCGGCTTGGTGGAGTTTTAAAAGAAATAAAATTAGCGCGGCAAACTCTCTAACATTTGGGGTTTTTGCAGATGCGCTAGCGCCCGGAGTTGTGGTTGCGCAAGCGATTGGCCGTTGGGGAAATTGGTTCAACGTTGAATTATTCGGCCGGCCAACAACGTTGCCGTGGGGATTAGAAGTACCAATGCGATTTCGACCTGACGGGTTTACCGAGTTCGCTATATTTCATCCAACTTTTATTTATGAATCAATCTGGTGCTTAATCGTGGCATTTCTATTATTACGTTTTGAAAAATTTAGAATGGCACCTGGCTCAATATTTATCGCCTACGTAGCCTTATATTCATTTGGGCG
>JABMMO010000058.1 GCA_013205455.1 Actinomycetota bacterium | reverse complement strand
GCTAGTAAAAATTGCTATGTCAGATCCATTAGAGAGTGCAGCTCCCATCAAGGGTCGTTTTGTGACATCGCGATCGCCGCCACAACCCAATACTGCAATTACTTTTCCGGCGGTGAATGCTTTTACAGTTTGCAGTACGCGAGTTACAGAATCTGGCGAATGTGCGTAATCTACAAAGGCGGCAAAACTTTGACCAAGATTTATAGGTTCTAACCGGCCAGGTGCGCCTTTCATGGCTTGCATTTGGGTGCCAACAAAAATCGGATCTAGCCCACTTTCAACGGCGAGAGCGATAGCCATAATGGCATTCTCTAAATTATATTCACCGAAAAGTGGTAATTTCCCAGAAATAAGAGCGCCACCGATGCCTCTAATCGATACTTCATACCCGCTGGATGTTGGGACTGCGGCTTCGTAATACCAATTCGCTTTATGGTTATATTTTGAAATCGTGGTTATTGGAATTTCAGAATCGTTTACAAGTTGATTGCCAAAATCGCCATCAATGTTTATAAAACCTTTTTCGGCATACCCAAAGGTGAATAGCGATTTCTTTGCTTGATAGTAACGATCCATTGATCCATGAAAATCTAAATGGTCCTGCGTCAGATTGGTGAAGGCAACCGCTTTGAATTTCGAACCAGTTACGCGATTTTGAGATAAGGCGTGGCTACTTACTTCCATCGCTAAATTCCGGATCTGCCGCTCTCGCATTACTGCAAAAAGAGCTTGCAGTTCGTCAGATTCTGGTGTGGTTCGCTTGCTCGGCAAAATTTCGCTACCAATTTGAGTGGCGACCGTTCCAATCAGTGCGGATTCGATATTCGCGCTCTGCCAAAGTTGGTGCAAAAGTGTGGTGGTAGTCGTCTTTCCATTAGTGCCAGTAATGCCGATTGCAAAAATCGAATTCAACGGGAAGCCATAGAACCAAGCAGTAAGGTTTCCCGCAATCAAACGCGGATTACTTATTACTAAAACCGGTACTGAGCTATCACTAATAATTGAGGCACCTTCGGCGTCGGTCAAAATCGCTACTGCACCATTAGTAATCGCTAGCTCTGCGAATTTTGCACCATGGGTATTTGTTCCAGCCAAGCCAAGAAAAAGATCACCCGCAATTACAGATTGCGCTTGGCTAACTATCCCCGTGACATTAACTTCGGTAGAACTTGAGTCAAGGTCGCAATATCGAGCAATTTCCGATAATTTCTTGCTCGACAACTCCTCGACTCGCACAATCATGGTTTTTGCGCAGCTTTCAAATCTTTTTCATTTAATGGATAAATTGTTTTCAAAGTTGAAGTTGGTGGAATTCTTTTATCTTGTAAAACAAAACTCATAACTTTCTTAAATACTGGTCCACCTAAATAACCGCCCCAATGAATTCCTTGTGGCGCTTGAATGGTCACGCTTACAACATATTCAGGCTTATCAGCTGGCGCAAAACCAATGAACGAAGCGGTGTAACCGCGATAGCAAGAACAGCTATCATCGATTCGCATGGCTGTTCCAGTTTTACCAGCCACTCTGTAACCAGGAATTGCGGCTGATGCTGCAGTGCCAGATGAAGAAACAACGCTCTCCATCATCAATCGCATTTGCCGTGCAGTTTCAGCGCTAACAACTCGCTCCGCTGGACGTTTTGCAGAAGGTGTGAAATTTCCAGAAGCATCACTGGTGCCAGCAATTACAGTTGGCGAAACCCGCACGCCATCATTTGCAAGTGTGGCGAATACTGAAGTCGCTTGCATAGCGGTAAGTGAATAGCCCTGGCCAAAAGCGACGGTTGGAGCGGTAGTTCCAGACCAATCTTTCACTTTAGATAACAGGCCGCTCGATTCGCCGGGCAGTTGGGTCCCGGTCTTGGATCCAATTCCGAATTTTGTTAGGTAAGAAAAAAGCGTGTCATTTGACATCATCTGACCGATTTGAATTGCGCCAGTGTTGCTTGAAACAGCTAATGCGCCAGTTGCGGTAAGTCTTTGGGTTGCATGCTTTTCGTGGTCCTTGAACATATGAGTTGAAACTTTCATCGCGTAAGGAATGGTGAAAACTGAAAGCGGCGTTATCTTCTTCTCTTCCAGTGCTGCTGCGTAAGTTATAACTTTTCCAGTAGATCCTGGCTCGTAGATATCTTCTACTGCGGGATTTTTAAATTTGCTTGGATCGGTATTTTTTGTATTAGCAGGGTCGTAAGTTGGATAAGTTGCTTGTGCTAAAACTTCGCCAGTTTTTGGATTCATTACAATTACAGTTCCATATTTTGCATTAGAACTTTTTACAACTTCAGAAATGGCTTGCATCGCAACATATTGGATATCTTTATCAATTGTTAACTTTATGCTATTGCCTTTTTTCTCTTCAACGGTAACTCGTTGTGTACCTGGAATAATGGCATTACCACCACTTTCATAAAGGTACTCACCGTTTGTGCCAGTCAACAAAGTATTTTGTGCATACTCCAAACCAGCAGCCCCGACTCCAGATTGATTAATAAAACCAATAATTGATGCTGCGAGATATCCAGATGGATATTCACGGGTATATAACCGCTCCATGAAAAACCCAGCTAGTTGTTGCGAATTAGCATCTTTACTATTTTTTAAAGATAGATTGTAATTTTTTACCACAGCAGTCAATCGATTCCAAACAACCGGTGAAACACTTTGCGCAATAACCACATACCTTCTAGTTCCAGTTAATTCTTGGGTTAGAGCTGCTGCATTCATCCCTAAGATAGGCGCAGCCAAGGCTGCCAATTTTGCGGGGCTAGAAATGATGCTTTGATCAACAATAACTCGATAAGAAATAACGCTACGAGCTAGCTCACTACCGTTAGCGTCAGTAATAGCTCCTCTAGGAGCTGGCAATACCGTCTTTTTAGTTAATTCATTTGTGACCTTTGCGGCGATTCCCTGTGCTCGTACTGCTTGCACATCAACCAACCGCACTGAAAAAGCTAGCAAAACTACTAACGAACTTGCGATTAAGAAGCGAATTCTGCGTTCCACTAAAGTATTTCTGCTCATGGCTTTATTGCCAGTTCTGCTGGTTTGTTTGATACTCCTAAATTGAGAAATTGTGGCGATTGCGCAGGTCGCATTCTTAATGCGATCGCAGCAGCGGCCAATTCTTCAGGACTGGCAAGTCTCTCAACTTCTTTAATAATTGCTTCGCGATTTTCATTTATCGCAAGGGATTCAATCTTAAGGGATTGAATTTTTATCGCGTCTTGTGTTAATAAAGTATTGATAGTTAATAGAGCTGCAAAGCCAATGCCAAAGATTCCCATAATGAAGCCAACAAATGCTTTGCTAGTTCCAGGAGCGCTATCAACGCTTAAGTCTGGAACAATTTTTAAAAGCGCTTTTGTTGATTGTTGTGTTAATTTTCGAGGTGAAAGATCTACTCTTGGAGTTAAATTTCGAAGCGCCATCATGCAGCAATCCGTTCGATGGCTCGCAGTTTGACGGATTGCGCTCTGGAGTTATTCTCGATTTCTATTTCGCTTGCAGATTCGCTACCACGGAAGACTAATTTAAATTTTGCAGCAAATTCAGCCATCTCAACTGGTAACCCACGTGGCGATTTAGACTCACTTGCATCTGCAAAAAACCGTTTAACAATTCGATCTTCGAGCGACTGAAATGACATTACAACCATGCGGCCGTCGACAGCGAGGCGGTCCAATCCTGCCGGAATTGCAGCTTCTAACACTTTCAATTCATTATTTACTTCGATCCGAAGTGCTTGGAATGTGCGCTTAGCTGGATTACCGCCGGTGCGTCTAGTGGC
>JABMMO010000057.1 GCA_013205455.1 Actinomycetota bacterium | reverse complement strand
TTTCAATAACAACCCAGACGTTGCCGAATGGATGGATCGACTAAAACTATTTGATGTTTACGGGTCACCATGGTTTTCCGCAATCTATTTGCTGCTTTTCATCTCACTTGTTGGGTGTGTGTTACCTAGATCTTGGGAACACTTCAAAGCAATCGGTGCAAAGCCACCTCTTACTCCTAAAAATTTAAACCGGTTAGAGTTCCATCGCGTTGTTGATTGTGATTCCACCACCGCGCTAGCTAACGCCGAGACTTGGTTGAAGAAAAATCGTTTTCGAATTCGCCATAATCCAAATTCAATTTCAGCTGAAAAAGGTTATGCCCGTGAAACCGGAAATTTACTGTTTCATCTTTCGTTAATTGTTGTTTTAGTTGGCATCGGCTCGAGCTCGGTTCTAGGAATGCGCGGCGAGGCGATCGTAAATATTGGCGAACGCTTTATAAATACCCCAACAAGTTATGACAATTTGACGGCTGGAAGATTCTTCAAAGTAGAAAATCTCAACCCATTTTCTCTTACTTTAACGAACTTTAAAGCCGAATATGACTTAGGAACTAATGCACCGATTGATTACACACTTACCGCTTCAGCATCTGATGTGGTTGGCGGTGCATCTAAAACAAAAGTAATAAAAGTTAATAGCCCACTTACTTTTGGCAGCACACGGGTATTTCTACAAGCTAATGGTTATTCGCCGTTGGTAACAGTTAGAGATAAATCTGGCGATGTAATTTTTCAAGGCGCAGTCCCATTTTTACCACAAGATGCAAACTTAACTTCTGCTGGCACCATCAAGATTCCAGATATGGAGCCACAGATTGGATTTGTTGGATCATTTATTCCGACAGCTGATCGGAGCGCTAGCCGCGGCGCATTTTCATCCTTTCCAGAAGCGTTAGACCCACGACTTTTACTTTCGGTTTTCCAAGGTGATCTTGGTATGGATGATGGCATTCCGCAATCGGTTTATCGTCTTGATACGTCAAAGATGGAACGAATTGGATTGAAAGAGTTAGCAATCGGCGAAAGCTATTCCTTTAATGGCGTGGGCACCATCACATTTGATGGTTATACCCCTTGGGTAAATTTACAAATCGTTAGAGATCCCGGAAAGCAATATGCGCTAGTTGGAAGTATCCTCGCCATATTGGGCTTACTAATTTCGCTCTTTACTCGACGCCGTCGAATTTGGATTAAAATTGGTGAAGTTGTGGAAGTTGCTGGACTTTCTAAAAACAATATCGAAGGATTGGAAAAAGAAATCATAGATTTAACTACTTGGATTAAGGAGAGGTAGATGAGCTCAACTTCGCTGGCCTATCTCTCTAACAACCTAATTTATTCATCGCTTTTTGTATTCACAATAACTTTTTTTATGCATGCAATTGAAACAGCTTGGTCCGTTCGGGGCGATGAATCCGCCACTCGCACCAACGTTTTTGATCGATCTAAGACCGAAAAGGTTGCGCGCATAGCAACTGCGCTAATGATTCTCGGGTTCTTATTACTACTTGCCGGGGTAATAGTTCGCGGGCTATCAGCGCATCGAGTTCCGTGGGGAAACATGTATGAGTTCTCCATTACCGGAGCGCTCGCATTTACTGGCGCTTATCTCGCAGCGCTAAAGAAATTTGACTTACGTTGGTTGGGGCTACCAATTTCAATTGCAGTTCTGTTAGTTCTTGGTACTGCGATTACTCTGCTTTATCGTCCAAGTGCACCATTAGTTCCAGCACTTAAATCAACCTGGTTAGTTGTGCATGTTTCTGCTGCGATTATTTCGGGTGGTGTATTTCTACTAGCAAACACGATCGCCGCTACCTATTTGATTCTGGACCGAATGGAATCACGTGGCGGTAGAAATGCTTGGGCGAAACGGTTGCCATCTCTTGAAGTACTTGACCAACTTACCTATCGCCTAGTTGCATTTGTTTTTCCACTTTGGACTTTCGCAGTTATTGCCGGCGCAATCTGGGCCGAATCTGCTTGGGGTCGTTATTGGGGATGGGATCCAAAAGAAACTTGGGCATTTATAACTTGGGTTGCCTACGCCGCTTATTTACATGCACGCGTCACGGCTGGTTGGAAAGGTAAGAAGGCAGCTTGGCTCTGTCTATTTGCTGGCTCAACATTTCTTTTTAATTATGTATATGTAAATGTTTGGGGAACCGGAAGACACACTTACTCCGGTCTTTAATTAGAGACCGCGCAAGAAATCTGGGTTGTCATCTGGTGGAATCATTTTTCCTTTTTTGAAACCGCCGCCGTTACGCGGCCGCTTTGGTCGGCCAGCCACATACCAAGCCACAGCGCCGATAGTTCCAATTAGCAAAATAATTAAAACCCACGCCCATTTTGGAAGATTTCTAATCAATTCCTGCGGCGTGCGGGCACAATCTGCGAGCGTATAAATGGTGAACGCAAATATTAAAATAACTGACAGATATCGCATATCGGGAGTTTAGCGCGAAGATGCGAAGAGCGCGATTGAAATGAAAAAAGCAAAACCCATTTGTAGCTTTCCGGTGTTACCTAAGAGCGGGATGAGCGCCTTGCCTTTAGCGCCATCTAGGACAGTTCTGC
Organism: Actinomycetota bacterium; assembly: GCA_013205455.1. Lineage (GTDB taxonomy): Bacteria > Actinomycetota > Actinomycetes > Nanopelagicales > Nanopelagicaceae > UBA7398. Next base: position 6,129 of record JABMMO010000057.1, on the reverse strand, counting down.
TTAACCTTCCAGAAACTGGGAGTAATACCAAAGTGAATAAAATGTAAGGCGATGCAAAAGTAGCAATTAGCGATGCTAAATGAGCAATCATTAGTAGAAGTACATAAAAAATGCGGGCGGCGCGGTCACCCAAAATAACTGCTAACGTATTTTTCTTGGAGATTTTATCCTTTTCTAAATCTCTTAAGTTATTCAAACCAAGAATGGCACAAGCTAGCGCGCCGATTGGAACCGAGAGCACCAAACTTGTAAATGTAATTTCTTGACTTTGCACGTAGTAACTTCCCGCTGTCGCGACTACGCCAAAAAAGAGAAATACTGAAACTTCGCCAAGAGCCGAGTAACCGTAAGGCTTTGGTCCGCCGGTGTAGGTCCATGCAGCCAAGATTGCGATAGCACCAACCAGAATTAACCAAAGTGATGTTTGTAGCGCCAAAATTAAGCCGGCAACCGCAGCAATTAGAAAGAAAATGTAGGCGGCGTTTTTTACCGCTCTTGGTGTCGCAAGTTTTTGCCCGACTAATCTAATTGGGCCAATTCGATCCTCATCTATTCCTTTAATGCCATCTGAATAGTCGTTCGCATAATTAACTGCAATTTGCAGGGCGAGGCTCACAATTAAAGCTAAGAGTGCACGAACCGGATTAAAGCTAACCCCAGCTAGAGATGTGCCAACCAATACCGGCGCTACGGCGGCGAGCAATGTTTTCGGTCTTGCCCCACCAACCCATTCATTAAGCGCTGTCATTTAGCCAATCTCTCAATTAGTTTTGCTCGATCTGGTTTACCAATTCCTATCAATGGAATCTCATCGACCTTGTGAATTTCTTTAGGTGTTGCGTACCCACCAAATCTATTCTTCAAGAAGTGCGAAATCGTATCTTGTGAGAGCTCTAAAGTCGTGGCAATACAAAGGCGCTCACCCCATTCTTGATCGGGTTTGGCGAAGGCCAAGAAAATACTTTCAAAGTTTTCAGAGAGGGCTTGCTCGATTACGCTCAACGAAATTTTCTCGCCGCCAGAAATGATTTGATCATCAGATCGACCAAATACCGCTAATTTTCCATTTTCTAATCGACCAATATCGGCAGTTTTTAACCAGCCATCTACCAGTGGAACTTGGGCCAACATTGGACCACGCAGATAAATAATATTTTCGACAATTTTTACCGCAACACCATCAAGTGGGGTCCCGTTATAAATGCAACCGCCGGAAGTTTCAGACATTCCATAAGTAGTAATTACATTGATCCCGTTAGCGTGCGCGCTCTGTTTATCACTTTCTGCTAACGGTGCGCCACCAACTAGAACTGCTTTAGCTTCTTGTAAATGTTTAAGTAATTGATGATCAGCAGTTAGCGCCCGATTTAATTGGGTTGGCACAATTGCAGTGAAATCTGCTTTCGTGTATTGCGAGTTATTTCTAAAATCTAATACTTCACTCTTGAGCAGAAGCGCTCTAACTAAAACATTTATGCCAGCAATATGCGTTAGTGGAAGTAATAGCGACCAACTATTTCCAGCATCTGCTTTTAAGAAAGTATTTGCAGCTTTTGCAGAAGCGGTAACCGCGGCTGCAGATAAGTGAATTTCTTTCGGTGTTCCAGTAGAACCACTAGTTGTCACTACTAACGCCACATCGGTCGACACGCTAGTACTCAAAATATTGCCGATTCCAAGCGCAGGACCGGAACCAGCCAAAGCATTTGTGAGCGCGGCACAAAATTGTGTAATCGACCACTGATCTTGCGCGTGAACTAATTCTCGTTTAGCGGTTGGCACCATAATTCGCTTAGGCTATTCCATATAACGCTGGCACGGATATATTGAATTATTAGAAGTAAATGGAGGCAAGTTCGTGAGCAAACCGATTAAGCGAGAACCAGGTAGTCGAGCCATCCCTAAGTGGGAGCGTGGCGCTGGTTCGGAAGACTTCACGGATGTTCGCTACGAAATTGCTGAAGGCATGGCAAAAATAACAATAAATCGGCCAGAAGTCCGTAATGCTTTCCGACCAGAAACTCTCACAGAGTTAGAGAAAGCTTTTTCGTTCGCGCGTAATGATGAAAAAGTTGGCGTTATTATTTTTACTGGTGCTGGCGATGAAGCGTTCTGTTCTGGTGGCGATATAAATGTTCGCGGTGATGATGGTTATATTGGCAATGATGCGCTTGGGAAAAAAGGGATCGGTCGGTTAAACGTTTTGGATTTGCAAGTACAAATCCGCCGTACGCCTAAACCAGTTGTAGCAATGGTCGCTGGTTGGGCAATTGGCGGCGGTCATGTACTCCATGTTGTCTGTGATTTAACGATCGCAGCAGATAACGCAAAGTTCGGTCAAACTGGACCGATGGTTGGGTCTTTTGATGGCGGTTATGGCGCTGGATTGTTAGCGCGGCATGTCGGTCAGAAAAAAGCACGCGAAATTTGGTTTATGTGTCGCCAATACGATGCCCAAGAAGCTCTTGATATGGGATTGGTAAATACCGTGGTTCCAGTTAAAGAACTAGAAGCCGAAACAGTTTCTTGGTGCCGTGAAATGTTACGTCATTCGCCAATGGCAATCCGGCTTCTTAAAGCTGGACTTAACGCAGCAGATGATGGATTGGCTGGCGTACAACAACTTGCTGGGGATGCGACCCTGCTTTTCTATTTAACAGAAGAGGGCCAAGAAGGTCGCGACGCGTATAAAGAAAAGCGCGAACCCGACTTTGATAAATTCCCTAAACGTCCGTAATTTTCGATGAGTGCAGCAATTCTGGATGAAGTATTAACTTCATTACACGTGTTAACGCTGCCGATGAAAGTAAAATTTCGCGGCATTGAAACCCGTGAAATAGCGCTATTTGAAGGGCCTTTTGGTTGGGGCGAATTCTCGCCATTTTTAGAGTATGGCGAAGTTGAATCATTGCCATGGCTAATGAGTGGAATCGAAGCGGCATTTGTACCAACCGTGAATCTAATCCGCCAACAAATTTCCATTAATGCCACACTTCCAGAGATAGATTCCAAAATTAGAATTGCCGAAATACTGTCTTGGTATCCAGGATGCAAAACTATAAAAATAAAAGTAGGAAGCGACTTACAGCGAGATTTAGCTCGAATAGAAATCGTGCGCTCATTAGCGCCAACAGCAAAAATTCGGGTAGATGTAAATGGCAATTGGGATGTTAATTATGCACAATCAGCGTTGCAAGCAATATTTGAAATTACCGGAGAATTTTTTGAATATGTAGAACAACCTTGTGGATCAATTGCGGAACTTCGTGAATTAAAAAGCAAATTGCGTGCTCCGATAAAGATTGCTGGTGATGAACTCTTTCGCAAAACTCCAGATCCGTTTGCAGTAGAAATAGCTGGCGCTATCGACATCATGATCTTAAAAGCTGCGCCTTTGGGTGGAATCCGTCGATCACTCGCATTAGCGGAACATCACGGATTGCCCGCAGTAATTTCGAGCGCGCTTGAATCGGCAGTTGGTATCGCCCATGAACTTAGGTTGGCAGCAGCACTTCCAGAATTGCGTTATGACTCAGGGCTAGGCACTGGAGCGCTATTTGTAAGTGATGTTGGAAATAACGAAATTAGTAATGGCAGTATTTCGCTGCAGCCACTCATTCCAAGCGCGAAATCGCTATCCAATTTTGCAGCGCTTCCCGAGCGGAAAACTTGGTGGCAAGATCGGATAAGAAATACATGGGCGAGTGGCGCTGATGTTTGGCTGGAGAGCGAAGGGTGGAAACCTTGAATCTTGCTACCAATTTAGCTCGCCACACAATCCGCCAACTCATCGAACTTGGTATAAGTGATTTCGTGCTCTCACCGGGATCACGCAATGCGCCACTATCAATTGCGCTTTACGAAGCGCATCAACGCGGTTTAATTGAATTACATGTTCGAATTGACGAACGGAGCGCGGCTTTCTTTGCTCTCGGAATTGCTAAAGCTACGAATCGTTATGTTCCAGTAATTTGTACCAGCGGAACCGCTGTCGCTAATTATTATCCCGCAGTCCTAGAAGCGCACCATAGTGATCTTAAACTTTTAATACTTTCGGCAGATCGGCCAGCGCGGTTACGTAAAACTGGCGCAAATCAAACTACAAATCAGAATAAAATATTTAATAACTTTGTAAGAGCCAGCATAGATACTGCTACTGCATTCGATGCAAAGAAATTGTTGGATGCTTCTGGCCCAATTCACTTTAATTTACAGTTTGATGAACCGTTACTAACTACCGATTCAAATGACTGGCTTGCGGGAATTCATATTTCAGAACCAAAAGAAAAATTACGAGCCACAAGCGCCTTAAAAAATATCGGTCTCCACAACGTTTTAATTGTCGGGCATGATCGGGCCGGGTTTGCAGTAAGCGAAATAGTTGCTTTTGCAAAATCTATAAGCGCACCGATTATCACTGAGGATCCACTAGCCTTTAAAGACGCGATAGCGCATGCACCAATCTTGCTTTCTGATGAAAATGTGAGATCCCAACTCAATCCAGATGTAACTTTTGTGATTGGCAGAACCACGCTTTCACGATCAATAAATAACTATATTTTAGGAGCAAAACGGTTAGTCGTAATCGATCCGCGTATGGAGAGCGTAGATACTGCTAGAACTGCTGATGAAAAACTCTTTAACATTCCAAAAATTGAAAGTAACATCGTGCGCGATAATGATTGGTTTGCGCTCTGGCAGAAATTTGAATTGTTAGCCGCAAAATCGATTAGTGAGTTACCAGATTGGTGCGAAGGTTCAATTGCAAAATTTATCGCAGCAGAAATTAAAGATGGTTCCGCGTTATTCATTTCATCATCTAGACCAATTCGAGATTTAGAGAGTTTTGCGACTCCAAGAGGTGGCCTTACTACCTACGCGAATCGCGGCTTGGCTGGAATTGACGGGAACATCTCAGTTGCAATGGGAATTGCAACCCGATATCAAAAAGCTATTGCTGTAATTGGAGATCTAGGTTTTTTGCATGATGTTGCAGCATTGACCAATGCCGAAGCTGTTAATTTACTTTTGATAGTCATCGACAACGATGGTGGTGGAATCTTCTCCACTTTGCCACAACGGGGCATCGCTGGATTCGAAAGTATTTTTGGAACGCCACACGGAATTGATATTGCAAAAGTTGCCGCGAGTTATGGAATCTCAAATGTTATTGTTAAAAATGCTGCTGACTTAAGCCACGAAATTGCGCACCACCAGGAAGGTATTCGGGTAGTAGTAGTTAAAGTTCCGCATCGTGATGCCAACGCAGATACGATCGCAAACGTGCTAAAAAAATATCGCGAATTAGTGGCGCTCTAACGCGCTTCGTATCGGTAATAATTTAGCTTGGCTTTCTGCGTATTCACTCTCAGGGTTGGAGCCATTTACGATGCCGCAGCCGGCAAACAACCGGATACTTTTTGCATCATTACTTATTTGGCCACATCGAAGCGCAATTCCTAATTCGCCATCTCCGCGTGCATCTATCCAGCCAATTGGTCCGGCATACCTACCTCGAGATATACCTTCAATATCGTTGATGGTTTTCTTTGCTAACGGTGTCGGCGTTCCGCATACAGCTGCGGATGGATGAAGTTTGTTAGCTAATTCGAAGATATCTGTAGGGCTGGCCGAGTCTGTGAGTACGCCAGTTACATCAGTTGCAAGGTGCATGACATTTGCCAAGTGCAACACAAATGGAGTTTCAGGAACGTTGGTTGATGTACAAATGGGGGCTAACACATCCGCAACTGATCTAACCGCGTACTCATGTTCTTCTAAATCTTTTGATGAACGGGCTAACGAACCAGCCAACGCTAAGTCTTTTTCATCATTTCCAGTTTTGCGAATTGTGCCAGCCAAAATTCGAGATGTAACTAAAGACTTACTAAGCCGCACCAGCAGTTCCGGCGTTGCACCAACTAAACCGTTGTTTGAAAAAATCCAGGTTGCTGGATACTCGGCAGCTAAATTTTGCAGGATTCGCTGTGCACTTATTTGTGGCGTAACTTGGCAATCTATAAATCTAGCGAGCACAACTTTCTCTAGCGAATTATCTTTGATTTCTGCAATCGCTTGCGAAACGCGCGCTTGCCACTCGACGCCGTTGCTACCGCTCCACCGCAATTC
>JABMMO010000056.1 GCA_013205455.1 Actinomycetota bacterium | reverse complement strand
GGTTGAGACTCTTGCAGAAGAATATAAATTATCTATCGAAACAGTCACGCATTTGCTTGAGTGTTATGGCTCGCTGGTTGAAGATATTTTTGAATTAATTATCGAAGATCCGCAATTACGTAACCCAATCTCAGGTCATGCTTTAAATATCAAAGCTGAAATTGTTTATGCCGCAACCCATGAAGGTGCTAGATGTGTTGACGATGTCATCTCCCGAAGAACCCGGCTTTCATTTGAATTAGGAGATCATGGCGCGAGCATCGCGCAAGAAGTTGGTAGCCTGATCGCTCCAGTTCTTGGTTGGAGCGCTAGCGATCAAAAGAAATCTGTAAATCTCTATCTAGATCAAATTTCCCGCGAAGTAGCTGCGCTTAAAGCTGCAAAACCAAAGGCTAAAAGCAAAGTAGGTTAATTTTTAATTTGGTTCTTACAGCCATCTGTTGGCGGCGTAACTGGTTTTTTAGTCGCAGAAGGTTTTGGAGAAGGTGCTATTCCTTCTTCTAAAATAAATTGAACCATCTGTTCCGATTGAGCATGGGTTCCGGTTTGATCAACATAAACAATTTTTCCGGTGTAGCTTCCAGCGCTTAGCCCATCGATCGAAAGTACCCATACACCAGCTGCATCTCGAACCACAGTCTGTACTGGCTTTTTTGCTAGTTCGGAATCAGATCTAAAAACAACTGTGCCTGTTACTACTGGGGTGCCTGTGGCTCTAATAACTTCAACTGTGACTTCAACAGATTTATTAATCGTAGTAGCTTTAATTGCAGTTATCCGCATGGTTGAGGATTCATTTATGGGGAGTAAGTCGCCGACTTGCGGAATCCATTCACCAGCTGCAAGTTTTAAGAAAGAATTTGCATCGCCTCGATATACGTTTAAATCAAGACGATTACTTGGTACGCCATATTTGCTAGCAATTCCGCAAGAGGTGTACTGCCAAATTTGCCAGAGTGATGTGCAATTCGAGGTACTCCATGAATTGACATAACATCCAGAAATTTTACGGCCAGGTTCTGCAATCGGATCTGCTGGGTTAATTGCATACTGGGCCATCCATAGTGGATAACCTCGTAAAATTGAACTTCGATTCATGGCAGTTTCTAAAAATCCAGAATAAGAATATAGGAATGGTTTTCTGCCAGTTTTTTCCGCAACCATCGCCAGCCAAGTTTCCGCCCACAAAGTAATATTTGAGCGAGTGGCATATTTAGTACAAACTTTTGATTTATTCATCTGGATACAATTATTTTCTAAATCAAGCGCATAAGTTAAATCGCGAGTGTTGTATCCACCGATACTGGCAAGGCGCCAAATTACTTTTTGAGCTTGGGCTTTTGCATCCCGTATGACCAGCGCGGGGTCTGCTGTATTTGGTAGGTATGCATAATGATAAAAGCCCGTATAAATACCGGCAGCTTGCGCTGCATTTCGATCAATCAGTAAATATTTTAAGGAAGGAATATCAGCATCATCTCGGGCATCTGATGCCTTAATCATCACAAATCTAATGCCAGCGCCATACATTTTTGCGAAATCAATCGGTTTATCATTTGGATGTTGCCAGCGGCTTATATCCGCACCATGAATCCGACCCCCTGGTCCAGCCAACGCTATTAATGAGGCAGCATCTGCTTCGCCGATCGAAGGCCATTGTTTTACTGTTAAAGTTTTTATCGGAGTATTAATCGTAGATTTTCCGACTTGAACTTGTGCGCGGTAAGAAACTTTTGCATTTAACGCAGTTGCGTTTGCTTCGATTTTCCAGGCCCCGCTTGATGTTGAATTTGTGCGCAGCCTGGTATCGACCCATTTCTCATCTAATTTTACAAAAATCTTAACTACTGCATTTTTTAGAGCAGGCTTAATTACGCCGTGAAAAGTTATTAGCGGCTCAGTTGGGCTGGGCGTTTGGGAGAGGCTGAATGTCGATTTAAAGTTTGCCGCAAAAACTGGAATTGATTGCGTTGAAATTAAGAGTAGCGCAGTCAAAATTAAGATCGGGGCGCTGCGGTTTCTCACTCCTCAATCACCAAAATCTTCACTCCAGTTATTTCTAAGATTGCGCGCTCTAATTCGGCACGATGCAGCGGGTTCCGGTTAGTCGTAAAATCATGCGAACCAGAAAATTTTCCTGAATCAGAAAAATCAAGAGTCAGCTCAAATCCAACCAAAGAAACTAGCCGGGCATCAAAATAAGCTAGCCAAGCAACCCGATTTGAAGACTCAACGGAATCTAGTATCTGATTCCAAGCGGCCTTGATTTCGGTTAGAGATATCGCATCAGGCACGGCGAAATTTTACCCATGAAAGCTTAATATCGCTTATATATTCGATTAATTGGAGTATTGAGGTTGACACCATTAAATTAGTGCCGCGCATATAATGGCGACAATCTTGTCATGGCGAGCCAGGCATCTAATAGAAGGTAGATAAATTGACTGACCGATTCGATTCCGACACAGTATCCAAACTTATTGGCCGGTTGAATGGCGTCAGTAGCACATCACTTGCTGATGCAAGTAAGTCGGGTACGCCGCTTCGTGAACTTTCGTGCGAAATAATTGCAGTTCGACCTGAGTTGAAACTTGTGGGGCGAGCTATCACAGTGGATGCAAGTGCTGGATTGCTATCAATGTTGGCTGCGCTAAAAATTGCAACAGCTGGAGATGTTCTAGTGGTACGAGGTAGTAAATCAGGGGCCGTATCAGGTGAGCTCTTCGCCACCGAAGCACATCGAATCGGTGTAACGGGAATTGTGATTGATGGCTATTGTCGAGATCGTTCAGTTCTGCTCTCAATAGACCTACCAATTTATGCTCGAGGATCAAAGCCAAGCGCTCCAGGAACTTCTGCGCTGCCTGTTATCCAGATTCCGCTTGTCATTGAAACTGTAACGGTACAACCAGGTGATTATTTGGTCGGTGACGCAGATGGGATCATAGTTGGAAGCGTCGCAGAGTTTATGGCTGTAATTGATCGCGCTGAAGAAATTGAGAAATTTGAAGCAGAACTACGAATGAAAATAATCAATGGATCGTCCTTGTTGCAACATATGAATTACGACGAACATTTATCTGCGTTGCAATCTGGCAAGGAAAGCAAGTTAAATTTCTCATGAATAATGAGATTCAATTTTCAGAGCGCATGGAAGGCGTACGACCTTCTGCAATCAGGGATTTGTTAAAACTTGGCGATGATCCTGGCTTAATTTCTTTCGGTGGGGGTTATCCGGATCCGAGCTTATTTCCTATTCAAGAATTGAATCAGATCTATTCAAGTTTGCTTGTTCCGGAACGATCGGATGTCTTGCAATACACGTCCTCAAATGGCTTGCCAGGGTTACGAGCGAAAGTTGCTCACCGACTAACTCGTGATGGAATGTCCTGCACAGAGAACGACATTTTAATCATTCAGGGTGCGCAGCAGGGGCTGGATATTTCCGCGAAATTGGTGGTAAACCGGGGTGACACCATCGTTACTGAGAATCCAACGTTCCTTGGTGCGCTGATTGCATTTGCCCCGACACAACCTAACTATGCCCCAGTGCGCACAGATGAATTTGGCATGGATACTGATCAATTAGCAGAGGTGCTAGCAACTAATCCGAATGTTGTGATGATTTATACGATTCCGGAGTTTCAAAATCCTACCGGCGTAACGATGAATCTTGAACGACGCAAGCATTTGATAGAACTTGCAAATAAATACAACGTTCTTGTTGTCGAAGACTCCGCGTATCGCGAACTGAGATATGTAGGCGAACAGTTACCCACGATTAAAAGTTTAGACACTGAAGGCAGAGTTATCCACCTAGGTAGTTTTTCGAAGATTCTCGCGCCATCCATGCGACTTGGTTGGGCGCTAGCTAATCCTGAGATTTTAGATAAACTCTCTTTACTAAAATTGGCGTCGGACACTCAAAACAGCACCCTCAATATGAATGCCACTCTTGAATATTTGCGGCGCCATGACATTGATGAACATATTGCCAAGATCCGCCCGAATTACCTGCGCAAGCTTAACTTGATGCTTTCGACCATGCGTGAAACATTTCCGGATGAAGTTAGTTTTACTGAACCTGAAGGTGGATTGTTTACATGGCTGACTTGCCCTGTCGGTTTTGATGCGACTAATTTTATGAAAGAAACTTTACTTCCCCAGGGGAAAGTGGCTTATGTGCCAGGTGCAACGTTCTTCCCAGTTGTTCAAGAGCCAAATCATGCGCGAGTGAATTTTTCCGGCGTTGAGGATGATCGGATTGTTGAAGGCATCTCACGACTAGGTAAATTGCTGAAGCAAACTCTTTAACGGGGGGGCTAGTCGGGCGCTAAGCGACGACGACCGGATTATGAGTTCGGAAG
>JABMMO010000055.1 GCA_013205455.1 Actinomycetota bacterium | reverse complement strand
TCTCCAATGTTGCTTCTGGAACCAACTGCCGGTCAAGGGCAATCTCTTGTTAAAAAATTGGATGACTTGGAAAATTACTTAAAAGCATTTGAGTACCATCCAAAGGTCGGAATCTGTCTTGATACTTGTCACGTCTTTGCGGCTGGTCACGATATTAAAAAGAAAGGCGGTATGACCGAAACTCTAGATTTATTAGTACAAATCGCGGGTATTGAGCGAATTCAATTAATTCACGCAAACGACTCAATGGATGTACTAGGCGCACTTAAAGACCGCCATCAAAATTTAGGTGATGGTGAAATTGGGTTAGATCCCTTTAAAGAATTGCTGGCTCACCCCGCCGTTAAAAACGCACCTCTGATTCTAGAAACTCCGGGCGAAGAACCAGAGCACAGCAAAGAAGTTGCGCTCTTAAAGAAGTTTAGAAGTGCAATTAAGAAATGAAACACTCGTTAAAGATTAAACTCGCACCGCTTGCGCTCATCGCAGTCGCCGCAATGTGGGGAGCGACATTTGTGTTGATGAAGGATTCCATCAGTCGACAGCCGATAAATGATTTCCTCTTCACTAGATTTTCGTTAGCTACTTTAATTCTGATTTTATTGCGGCCAAAAGCGCTCACGTTAATCAACCGAGATCTAGCACTCCGCGGAGTTGGTGCTGGTAGTTTTTTAGGTTTAGGTTTCATTTTTCAAACTTACGGACTTAGTAATACCACAGCAGCTATCACCGGATTTGTTACTGGGCTTTATGTTGTATTAACACCATTAATAGCGGCAGCAATTTTGCATCGAAAAGTTACGGGTAAAGCTTGGATAGCAGTTGCAATAGCCACGATTGGGTTAACTTTTTTATCGTTCCAAGGGTTTTCAATAAATTTTGGCGCATTCTTAGTTTTGATTTGCGTAATTTTTTTCTCCGCGCACATTATCGCTTTGGGTGAATGGAGCGCTGGTAGAGATACCTATGCGATGACTATCACCCAACTAGCCACTTGCTCCGCTATAACTGGGGTTGCATCTATTCCGGGCGGGTATGTATCCCCGCCGGACAAAGGTGTTTGGGGAGTTGTAATTTTCTGTGCGGTATTTGCGACTGCCTTTGCATTCATAATCCAAACTTGGGCGCAATCAGTAATGTCCCCAACCACGGTTGCCGTGCTAATAACAAACGAGTCGGTATTCGCAGCACTCTTTGCAGTTTGGTTAGGTGGCGAAATTCTTACGCCTAAAATTATTATTGGTGGAATTTTGGTATTAATCTCAATGTATTTGATTGTGTTAACTGAAAAATAGTTCCATGAGAGGATTACGCCATGACTACAGCTTCGCAACTCCCTATTGTTGATTTGCGCTCCGACACCGTCACCCGCCCATCTAAAGGGATGCTCGCAGCCATTTCTGCAGCAAAAGTTGGCGACGATGTTTACGGTGATGATCCAACAGTTAATTCGCTCGAAGAGCGAGCTGCAGAAATGTTTGGCAAAGCGGCTGGATTATTCGCAGCGACCGGTTCACTCACAAATCAACTGGCAATAAAAATGTTGGTGAAACCTGGTGAGGAACTAATTTGTGACGAAAATTCTCATATCGCTCGGGCAGAACTCGGCGCCGCCGCAGTCTTTAGTGGAATCACAACGCGCACTTGGGCGTCTCAAAATGGAATTCTTAAAGCTGATGATGCGATGCGAATTGCTCGACCAAATTCTGGAGTGCATTTAGTCTCAACCACGGCGATCGCAATTGAGAATACCCATAATTTTGGTGGCGGTACCGTGCAATCCATGGCTGAAATTGTGGCTTTACGACAAGCCTCGCTCTCATCTGGAATGACCATGCATTTAGATGGTGCGCGGATTTGGAACGCGCACATCGCACAAGGTTTTGAACTTAAGGAAATTGCAAAATATTTCGACACCATCAGCATTTGCTTATCGAAAGGTCTCGGCGCGCCAATTGGGTCGGTAATGCTTGGCAGCAAAGAACATGTGGCCAGCGCTCGAGTTTGGCGGAAGCGATACGGCGGTGGCATGCGCCAAGTGGGAATAATCGCAGCTGCCGGACATTACGCCCTTGATAACAACCTGCCATTGCTTAAGGAAGATCACCGCAGAGCACAAATTCTTGCGCAAGCATGCGCCAAGGTTGCGCCGAATGCAGTAGATGCCAGCAAAGTCGTAACTAATATTGTTGGAATTGAATTGGGTTCGCTTAACATCGATTCAGCAACTTTTGTACAAGCTGCTAAAGATGCAGGCGTCTGGGTTGGCGCAATTGGACCAAAATATGTTCGATTAGTTACGCATTTAGATCTAACTGACGAATTGGTTGAGCGGGCTGCGGTTGTGCTCGCGGATTTATTGCAAAAAGCCCTCGTGGCGTAATAGCCATTCTTTCGAATCTAAACCATAACCGTAATTACCTAGCGCACCGCCACTCTTAACAATGCGATGACAAGGAATAATTGGTGCAATTAGATTTTTTGCACATGCAGAACCTGCTGCACGAACTGCTTCTGGCGAACCGGCTCGATGTGCTAAGTCGGCATATGAAATAACTTTTCCAGCTTTAATTTTTCGCATAGCTTTCCAAGCAGCTTGTGAAAAACTAGCCCCAGGTTGCCTAACTGAAATTGAATCTAGCGCATTTAGTTCGCCATCAAAATAATCCAAAACTAAATCACTTATCTTTGCGATTTTTGAAACTTTAGAAATCTCACGAGCACGATCAATTTCATCTAATCGATCAATCAGATTTTCCACATCTCCAAAACCAGAAGCTAGAACTACATGCTCGTCGGCGATAATATGGAGTTGGCCAATTGGCGTTTTATGGCTAACCCGTAAGAGCATTTGAGAATCTTAGTTCGTAACCAAAAAAAATGAAATAGCGGTCTCTAGCGGTCTCGCAACATCTCAGCTACTAAAAAGGCTAATTCTAAAGCCTGGGTGTGGTTAAGTCTTGGGTCGCATGCTGTTTCATAACGAGTTGCTAAATCTTCATGCGAAATCTCTTCACCACCACCAACGCACTCAGTTACATCATCTCCAGTTAGCTCGATATGAATACCACCTGGGTGGGTACCGCAAGCTTTATGCACTTCAAAGAAGCCACGAACTTCATCCATCACATCATCAAATTTACGAGTCTTGTAGCCACTTGGAGCTTCGTAGGTATTGCCATGCATCGGATCGCATACCCATAGAATTTTTGCGCCAGATTTAGTTACTGCACTAATAATTGTTGGCAAAATTTCTCTGATTTTCCCAGCGCCCATCCGCGTGATAAAAGTTAAGCGGCCAGGCTCGTTATCCGGGTTAAGTTTTTTAATGATTGCTAACGCTTCATCGGGGGTGGTCTTTGGTCCAATTTTTACACCGATTGGATTCTTTACCTTTGCCGCGAAATCCATGTGCGCGCCATCTAATTGTCTAGTTCGCTCGCCTATCCATATGAAATGCGCTGATACATCGTAGGCATCGCCAGTTCTAGAATCGATACGAGTGAGTGCTTTTTCATATTCCATTATCAAAGCTTCATGGCTTGAATAGAAATCAACGGTCTTAAATCCGTCTGGATCTACACCAGCAGATTTTGTAAATGCTAGAGCTCTGCCAATTTCTTTTGCCATCGCTTCGTAGCGTGGCCCTATTTTTGAATCTTTAATAAAACCTTTATTCCATTCATGTACATGGCGAATATCAGCAAATCCACCTTGGGTGAATGCACGCACTAAATTTAGAGTTGCTGCAGAGGTGTTATAAACCTTGACCATTCGATTTGGATCATGCGTTCTCGATTTTTCATTAAACTCTAAATCGTTTACGGCATCGCCACGATAGGCCGGCAGAGTTACACCATCTCTAGTCTCGGTGTCATTACTACGTGGTTTGGCAAACTGACCTGCCATTCTGCCAACTTTAATTACCGGCAAACTTGCGCCGTATTGCAATACTGCCGCCATTTGTAAAATTGTTTTAATTCTATTTCTTATGGAATCCGCAGTTGCGCCAGCGAAAGTTTCGGCGCAATCACCACCTTGTAGCCAGAATGCAGCTCCAGCCGCAGCTAGCGCAACACGCTCTTTTAAGTTATCGCACTCACCTGCGAAGACCAGTGGCGGAAACGATCGTAGCTCTGCAACGGCGCTAGCGACCGCTACTTTGTCTGGCCAGGACGGCTGTTGCGCAGCGGTTAGCGAAGCGTTAAATAGCGCTTCGATTTGGGCCGAGCTATTTCCGCTATTCATTGGGAAAGGATAGAGAAGTTCTGGTAGTTGGCGGGGCCAATTAACCAAAGAAGATCTCAGCCTCCTTTAGTAACTCTGGATCAACGGTTTTGAGTTTTTCGGTAGCCGATGCCAACGGAACTCGTGCAATTTTGGTGCCATGGAGCGCCACCATCTTGCCCCAGTCACCTTCGTAAGCTGCTGTAATCGCATGTAAACCAAATCGAGTTGCAAGTACCCGGTCAAATGCAGTTGGAGTTCCACCGCGTTGGATATGGCCAAGAATTGTGGTGCGCGCTTCTTTACCAGTTCGCTTTTCAATTTCTTGCGCTAGCCAATACCCGATGCCAGAGAGTTTTACATGACCGAAGGCATCTAAAGTTTTATCTTTAGTAATCAGTTCGCCATCCTGTGGCAACGCGCCTTCAGCAACCACAATGATTGGCGCATAACTTGATTTGAATCTAGATTCAACCCACTCACAAACTTTATCAATGCTAAATGGAACTTCTGGAATCAGAATGCATGCTGCGCCGCCAGCAAGACCAGAATGCAGTGCAATCCAACCGGCATGGCGACCCATAACTTCAACGATTAGCGCGCGGTGATGAGATTCAGCCGTAGTGTGTAATCTATCAATCGCTTCGACTGCAATATTCACTGCAGTATCAAAACCAAATGTGTAATCAGTATTATTCAAATCATTATCAATAGTTTTCGGAACGCCAATTACTTTTACGCCAAGCTGATCTAGTTTTGTCGCAACTCCCAAAGTGTCTTCGCCGCCAATTGCAATCAGCGCATCAATCCCCATTTTTGCTAAATTCTCTTTGATCTTCGTCACGCCGCCATCAATTTTGAATGGGTTAGTTCTAGATGAACCTAGAATTGTGCCGCCTCTTGGCAATATTCCGCGGGTTGTTGCGATATCTAACGGCATTGTTAAACCTTCAAGTGGCCCTTTCCAGCCATCCCGAAAGCCAACAAACTCGAAACCATATTCTTTTACGCCTTTTCGAACTAGCGCTCTAATCACTGCATTTAATCCTGGGCAATCTCCGCCACCAGTGAGAACTCCAAAACGCATAATCTATTTGCTCCGATTTCGAATAACTATGAGATAAATCGCATCAATAAGGTCATCGTTGACTTGGCTAGTCTACCGTTAGCCCCTTACCTTTAGCGAAATACCGCAACCGTTACAGCGAAAGGCAGCGCCCTTAAAGTGAAATCCCGAGATTGGCTCTTATTCTTAATAGTAGGCGTACTTTGGGGTATCCCTTATTTATTTATCTCAATCGCAGTAAATGAGCTTTCACCCGCAATTGTTATTGTCACTCGAAGCACTATTGGCGCTCTGATTTTAGGCGCTCTTACAATTGCGCAAAAAACGTTCTTTACCGAAATTAGGCATTGGAAATTGATTTTTATTTACGCAATTGGAGAATTAATTGGGCCTTGGTTTTTTATCACACACGCACAAGAAAAACTTTCGTCGGGATTAACTAGCCTATTAGTTTGTACAACCCCGATTTGGGCAACTGTATTTGCCTCAATCTATGGCGACAAATCAGTTTGGGAAGGTAAGCGAATTGTTGGGTTAGGCGTTGGCTTTACTGGCATTATTTTCTTAGTTGGCTTAGAAACATTTAGCAATATTGGAAATGGTTATGCAATAGGTGAAGTGTTGCTCGCATCTATTGGTTATGCATGGGCGGTAAATATGATTATTAAGAAATTGCCTAACGCAGATTTACTTGCAATAAATGCAGTTGCGTTGGCGATTACTTCTCTAGTTTATCTACCAATTGCACTCTTTAATTTACCTACAGAAATGCCATCAACAAAAGCAATTGCAAGTTTGATTGTGCTTGGAGTTTTCTGTACCGGCGGCGGTTTCATTTCGTTCTTCTTAGTTATACGAAAAATGGGAGCGGCAAGAGCTTCATTAGTGACTTATATGAACGTTATGGTCGCAATTTTATTAGGCATAATCGTGCTCTCAGAGCCGATAACTTTGGGGATATTAATTGGATTACCACTTGTGTTAGTTGGTTCATATTTAGCCAGTCGAAAACACGAGTCAGCAGTTATTCAGTAAATCCCATCCGACCAAGTGCTTTTGGATCTTTCTGCCAATTAGCCGAAACTTTTACGTGAAGTCCTAGAAATATTCGTCCCTTTACTAATCGTTCAATTTCAGCGCGCGCATTTGTACCGACTTTCTTTAATCGCTCCCCTTTATGTCCCAAAATTATAGATTTCTGACTATCTCGCTCTACGTGAATGGTCGCGTGAATATCATAAAACGGACGTTCATTAGGAGCGCGCTTCTCTCGTTCTGACATTTCATCCACAACCACCATTATGGAATGCGGCACCTCTTCAAATACGTCGACAATTGCGGCTTCGCGAATATATTCAGCGATCGTATGCTCGAGGGTTTGATCGCTCAACATTTCTTCCGGATAAAAACTAGGACTTTCGGGAGAGTACTTTGCAAAAAGTTCCATAATTAACGCCACTTGGTCACCTCTTTTTGCGGAAAGTGGCACAACTTCATCCCATGCAAAACCAGCATCCTTTGCAAGTTTGGCAATAGCTAATAATTTTGGTGGTAACCCTTCATTGCTAACTAAATCGGTCTTAGTTAAGATCGCAATCTTTTTTGCACTGCGCTGGGACGCCATATCTTTTGCGATGAATAAGTCACCGTGACCGATTTCTTCATTAGCTGGCAAACAAATTGCGACTACATCTACTGAGTCCATGCTTTCGCTAGCCATTGCATTTAAGCGACTTCCTAGCATTGTTTTTGGCTTATGCACACCTGGCGTATCAACTAAAACGAGTTGGTAGTCTGGTTGGGAGACAATGGCCCGAATCGCATTGCGTGTGGTGTTTGGATGGTGTGAGGTAATAACTACTTTCGAACCCACAAGCGCATTTACTAAAGTAGATTTTCCAGTATTTGGCCGACCAACAATTGCGATAAAGCCAGCTCGGTGTTTAATTTCATTATTATCTAAACTCATCAGAGGAGAGCGTACCTGCTAATGGGCTCATCAACTCAATCGCGTCATTGGCGGAAGTAACAATTTCAGCGCAACGCTCTGCAATTAATCGATGACAACCATCACTTGTTGGAGAAGTTATTGGACCAGGGATCGCCATCACAGTTCGATAGATTTCAGCAGCATCTCGTGCAGTCCGCAGCGAACCGCTGCGAAATGCGGCTTCGACCACAATTGTGCCGAGCGATAACGCAGCAATTAATCGATTGCGGGCGAGAAATCGCTCGGGCTTCGCTCGCACATTTGGCATTACTTCAGAAAGTAGCGCCCCGCTCTCTGAAATTTCATTAAAGAGTCGCTCATTAGCGGCGGGATAATTAATGCAAACGCCGGAAGCTAGCACCGCGTAAGTAGCGCCTTCTCCGGCAAGTGCCCCTCGATGCGCTGCCGTATCAATGCCATAAGCGCCACCACTGATTACGGTCCAACCATTGTCCGCAAAACTCGCACCGAACTCGCTTGCTACTCGAGCGCCATAGGTCGATGGATTCCGAGTGCCGACTATCGAAACTTTCTTTCCGCTATTTAACGCTCCTTTAATAACTATTCCAATTGGTGGCGCAATTAAATCATTTAATGAAGTTGGCCAATCTGCAGATTCTGGCGTAATAAAACTGGCTCCGGCTGCTGCTATTTCAGCCAACAATTGTTGGGAGTTCGAATTCTTAATTACTTCAGAAATGAAACCAATTGAGTTTTTATCCGTTTGGTAGCCATTACCAATTATCTTTTCTAGTACTAAATCCGATCCAATAGTTGCAATTTCATTGCTCCAGAAAAGTGAACCCCCTTCAATTGCGGCAAAGAGTCGAACTCGCGTCTCTGTTGTATTCATCCAAATAGTTCCATGCCTTCACGTAGTGCAAGCGCCCGCTTTACATCTTCTAAGAGGGGTAACTCATGCTCTGCTAAATCAGCAATACTCCAAGCTAACCGTAACGTTTTATGAAAACCTCGTGCGGTTAGATTTTCTCGATCCATCTCATTATGCAAAAGTGACATGCCGGTTCGCTCTGCTTTGAATTCATTTCTTAGTGCAAATGCCGGAATCTCGGCATTGCGCGAAATATTTAAAGTAGCAAATCGCTTTGCGGCTCGCGCCCTTGCCAGCGCTACCCGTTCTCTAACAACCGCGCTGCTTTCCCCAACTTCCCCACTTGCAAAAGCAGTTCTTGATGGTGGTTCCACTTTAATTCTTAGGTCTACCCGATCAATGAGTGGCCCCGAAAGCCGATTCAAATAGCGCCGTACTTGTAATGATGAACAGCTGCAGCCCCGTCCTCTGCCAGAAAGTCGGCCACACGGACATGGATTTGCAGCGAGCACAAGTATGAAATCTGCCGGAAAAGTTGCGCTGCCAATCGCTCTAGTGATTGTAATTTCGCCTGATTCCAAAGGTTGGCGTAGCGCATCTAAAACGCCGCTAACGCATTCTGGCGCTTCATCTATAAATAAAACGCCATTATGAGCCAACGAACATGCGCCTGGTTTTATAACGCTAGAACCACCACCAACCATCGCAGTTCGAGTTGTGGTGTGATGTGGCGAAATAAATGGTGGTACTTTAGAAAATAAACCACGTTCTTTTAGTGCACCAGCAACCGAATGAATCGCACTAACTTCGAGCGCTGCTTTTTCGTGTAGCTCTGGCAGCAACGAAGGTAGCCGCTCCGCCAGCATAGTTTTGCCAGTTCCGGGCGGTCCAATCATTAATATGTGGTGACCGCCAGTTGCTGCGACTTCTAAGGCATATCTAGCGTCGGGTTGGCCGGCCACATCCGATAAATCTTTAAAATCATTTACTTTTTCAATTGAAATTACTTCTTCTGTTTCAACTCTGATTCCAGTTCGCAACCATTTCAACAATTCCGAAATGTTTTCCATAGGAATAATTTCTAAACCAGATACTAACTTTGCTTCCGCAGCATTTGCTTGTGGCACAATCACGGTTTGAACGTCACTATGCAAAAGTGAAATTAGCGCTGGCAGTACGCCCCGAGCTTCGCGAATCCGACCATCGAGCGCGAGCTCACCATAAAAAACAGCTCGATGTAACCGTTCAGCCGGAATTACTTCTTGCGCGGCCAAAATCGCAACTGCAATTGGTAAGTCATAATTTGAACCACTTTTTGGTAACCAAGCAGGCGAAAGCGAAACCGTAACTTTCTTGTTTGGCCAGATCTCCTGCGAATTAACTAATGCAGAACGGACCCGATCGCGGGATTCCATTAGAGCTAAATCTGGTAAACCCAATAGTGAGTAATGCGGTAAGCCATCTGAAATATCGACTTCAATTTGGACCAAGGTTCCAGCTAGTCCCATCAAGCTAACGCCATGGGTTACGCCAATAGTCACAGCACGGCTTCGCGATAATCTATTTCGATTCCACCGGATGGCGCGATAATTACGGCCGCGGCATCAATCTGGAAATCTGCGCCAAATTTTGAATTGGAAACTAGCCACGCCAGCGCTAACCGTTGTAATCGAAAAGCCTTATCTGGACTGATCGCCTCCAATGGGTGACCGAATGCCATCGAGGAACGAGATTTTACTTCAACAAAAGTAATTTTCCCATTTGGCGATAACGCAACTAAATCAATCTCGCCATCTTTGATCCGCCAATTTCGCGCGAGGATCGCATAACCTTTTTTCTTTAAATGATTTGCTACAAAAGTCTCGCCGACTTCACCAATTAACGCCGCTTGTTTGCTTTTTGCCATGGCGTAAGGCTACGAAGTATTTAATTAGCAATTCGGGGCACCGTTACTAAATGTGAATTATTAGCCGTTGTGAATAAGGTTTGCAATATTTGCAAATGATTTACGATGAATTTCAGTAACCCCAAATTTAACAAGGGCAGCTGAATGTTTTTTAGTTATATACCCTTTATGTGATGACATTCCGTAATTAGGATATTCGCTATCGAGTTCTCGCATTATTCGATCACGCGTGACTTTAGCTAATATTGAAGCGGCGCTGATTGAGACTGCAACTTGGTCGCCTTTCCAGACCGCGAGAGCCGGAATTGCAAGTCCCGCAATTTTATAACCATCAGTCAAAACATATTCGGGCTTAGATTTGAGTCCGAGAACTGCTCTCCGCATTCCTTCGGTATTTACTTTATGCACTCCACCGATATCTATTTCACTTACTGTTACCGAAATAATTGCGTATGAAATGGAATTATCAATAATCAGCGTATAAAGTCGCTCGCGTTGCTTTTCCGTTAGCTCTTTGGAATCGCGCACTTCAGCAAATTTTTCTGAAAGCGGATTATCTAAAATAACGGCTGCGATTACTAGCGGGCCAGCGCAAGCACCCCGTCCAGCTTCATCAACTCCGGCGATATATTTAAAGCCAGTGCTAATCAGCTTGGCTTCAATCATTTAGCAATTCTTTAATTAAAGGTCTGCGGCTATTTTTTAGTTACAGTTACTTTAGATAAATCGCTAGCAGCTGCAATCAATTTTGCATTTTTCAAGGGCCAAACTACAAATGTTGCACGACCGGTAACAGTAGAGAGCGGAACCATCCCTTTATGCGGATCATCGGTGTGGAATCTAGAATCTGCGCTAGCGCTGCGATGATCTCCCATCACCC
This sequence comes from Actinomycetota bacterium, assembly GCA_013205455.1. Lineage (GTDB taxonomy): Bacteria > Actinomycetota > Actinomycetes > Nanopelagicales > Nanopelagicaceae > UBA7398. The sequence continues at coordinate 3,643 of JABMMO010000055.1, read as the reverse complement.
AGATAAACCCTTTAGGAACCGTAACTTCAAAATCAGTATCACTTGGGCGATCACCTTTGAAAATATATGGTTCTTTAACTGAAATGTTATTCACTTTTAAATGATGGGTCGCATCGCAGCAGACGATGCGATCGCCGCCAACGCCAATTACGCGCTTAATCAAATATTGCTTTGCTGGGTTAGGCAGAATCCCAACGAAAACTAAAGCTGACTTTGCTTTGCCGACAATCCCAGCATCAGCTGGGTCGGGTTCGGGTAGCCAGCCAGCCGAATCTCGGAAAACTACTACTTCGCCACGCTTGATCTCACTAAAGAAGTTACCGATTTTATTAACACCAACGCGATCATTAACTTGAAGCGTGTTCTCCATTGACCCCGATGGAATATAGAAAAATTGAATTAAAAAAGTCTTAACAACAATTGAGACTACTAGCGCGACAACTACAAGGAGTGGAAGTTCTCCTAGCGAACTAAGCTTCCGTTGTTTGCGCATCTGAAGTTTCAACAACCGCTTCAGTTGGAGCTTCTGCTACAGCTGGCTTCACTTCATCAAGAATTGATGTCGTGGTTGTTGAATAAGCGGCTGCCAAATCATCGCCACCGCGCTTCTCTTTAATCTTTGCAGCTTTGCCACGAAGATCTCTTAAGAAGTAAAGTTTGGCGCGACGTACATCGCCCTTTCGAACTAATTCAATTTTTTCGATAACCGGAGCGTGTACTGGGAAAATACGCTCTACGCCAACGCCATATGAAATCTTGCGAATATTAAAAGTTTCACGAACGCCTGATCCTTGTCGGCCGATGACTACGCCTTGGAAAACCTGGATACGGCTCTTACTACCTTCAATAACTCGTACATGAACTTTAAGTTCATCGCCCGCACGGAAGTTTGGGATATCAGAGCGGAGAGAAGCGGAATCGACCGCATCGAGCACGTTCATTATTTTTCCTAACGCTATTTAACACTTTTTGAGGTGTAGCAAGTCGAGCTATCACCCGACAGAACCCGTATCTTGCCATAGCAAGCGGGAAACTACTAAATCGCGAGCGCAGCCAACAGCTCGCGATGGAGCGCTGGGCCAGCCGCGAGGACCATCGATTTCCCAGGAGCGCCGCCCGTCCGATCTGAGATAACTGCCCCGGCTTCGGTTGCAATCAACCCACCCGCCGCTAGATCCCATTCATTTAAACCTTCTTCGAAATATGCATCAACCGCACCCATTGCTACATAACAGAGATCGACTGCAGCGGCGCCATTTCTTCTAACGTCACGAATTATTGGTAACAATTTTGCGATATCTGCACTCTGCGAAACTCGAGCCGAACGGTCATATCCAAACCCGGAAGCAATTAACGCATTATCTAAAGTCACTGGGTTATTGCAAGAAATTTTAAGGCCGTTATAAAAGGCACCGCCGCCACGTGTTGCCCACCAAAGTGAATTTGTGGTTGGTGAAAAAACGGCACCGGCAATTACACCGGTTTCGTCTTTTACGCCGATACTTATATTCCAACCTGGTAATCCATAAAAATAATTAACGGTGCCATCAATTGGATCGATAACCCAAGTAACACCACTCTTGCTTTCGCGGTTTGCGCCCTCTTCACCAACAATCCCATCGTCGGGTCTTATTTCTAATAAGGATTTAACAATTAGCGCTTCGCTTTGAATATCCATCTGCGTTGCAAAATCTAAGACCGATGATTTTTCCGATAGATCGAATACTGCCGGACGCTTCATTAGTAATTCGCCAGCTTTTTTTGCTACTTCAATTGCTAAGTCACATAACTCTTGGCGATCACCAATAAATGTCATGTCTTAATCTAACCACGGCTAGACTAGCCTCGTGATTGCGCCTTACATAAACATATATCGCACAAAAGGTGCTTTTAAATTCTCGCTCGCCGCATTCATTGCGCGGATGCCGATATCTATGATGTCCATTGCAATTGTTTTCGTTATAGTGGCAAAAACTGACTCTTATGCGCTAGCCGGAACTTTTACTGCAATTGGTGCGCTGATGGCTGCCTTGGTTGCGCCATTTTGGTCGCGCGCGGCTGATCGGTATGGCCAGAGCCGAATTCTTTCGATTGCAGTGCCGATTCACATCATCGCGCTACTTGGCTTCTTAACTGTGATTCGACTTGATGCGCCAAGATGGAGCTGGTTCATATTGTTAATCATCTTTGAAGGCGTATTTGTGGGAACCGGTCAAATGGTTAGACGGCGCTGGTCCCACGTACTTAACGGTGATTCAAAATTAATGAATACTGCTTACTCGGTCGAATCTTTGCTCGATGAAATTGTTTTTATGGTTGGACCAATAATTACAACTTTATGCGCTATCAATGTCGGACCATACGCTGGCGTGTTAGCCGCCGCAATTTTTCTATCAATTGGTTCGATACTTTTCATAGCGCAAAAAGGGACTGAACCTATGCCACACCCTAAAATAAAAGGTGTAAAACATAAAAATCCAATTTTTACTCTGGAAGTGCAGGCGATCTTTTTGCCGTTTATTTTTACTGGCGCATCATTTGCCGCAATCGGCTTAATCGTAGTTGCCTATGCTGATCAATACGGTGCAAAGTCACAGACTGGATTGCTATATGCAATTTGGGCGTTGGGAAGTTTGATCGCAGCATTTATCAATGGTGCGCAGCATTGGAAAATTTCAGCAAAGAGCCGATATATATTTTTTACCATAGCGCTGGCTATTTTTACTCTCCCGCTCTTGTTGGCAGCCAAACTTTTCCCCGGTAATCTACTGATGCTTTCAATCGCGCTATTTCTCAACGGAATATTTATCGCGCCACTTATTGTTGCTGGATATACCGCTGCTGAAAATTTAGTAGAAGAAAATCAAGTTACTGAAACGTTGGCGTGGATTCTCTCTGGATTAATATTGGGTGGAGCGCTTCCAGGTGCCATAACAGGTCACATTATTGATACAACAGGCGCTCAAACTGCATTTATAGTGCCAGTAATCGCAATGGGAATTTCAATACTAACTTTGATTTTCTACTTTAAAGTCTGGCTAAATCCTAGAATGAAATAGGCATTAGGCCAGGTTTATCGAGTGTTATCCCTGACTTACTCGAGAGATTGTGGCAATCTTTCCCCGTGAATTCAGATGAACCATCCGAAAATAAGGATCTTCGAGTAGTAGGCCGCTCTGAAGATGGCAACCATCTGGAACTAACCGATAACGGCGGCGGAACTTACTCGGTTCGAATTAGCGACTCGCTCCGCGCAACCGTAAATCAAGCAAAACTTCTGGCGGTCCTAGATCAAACTCTGGAAGTTATGACAATTAAAGAGATTCAAGCGCGGTTGCGCGCTGGTGAACGCGCTGATGAAATTTCACGCATAGGAAATGTTTCGTTGGAAAAGATTGAAAGGTTTTCTGGGCCAATCATGCAAGAACGCGCATACATCGTGGACTTAGCGCAGAAAACTCCATTACGAAAAGATTCGCAATCTCAGACTCTTGCTGAATTGGTATTGCACCGACTCGCGCCACGTGGGGTCGACATGAATTTAGTAAATTGGAATACCGCAAGGAGTGAAGACGGTAGCTGGAAAATTAATTTAGATTATCCAAATCGAGATGGTGCCGGAACTGCAACTTGGAGTTTTGAT
>JABMMO010000054.1 GCA_013205455.1 Actinomycetota bacterium | reverse complement strand
GCAGTGGAGGTGCGAGTAAGACATCAACGCTGTGAAAAACGTCGGTAACTTCCTTTTGGATTATTCTTCTTAATTGTAGTGCTTGCAAATAATCCACTGCTGAAGGTAAATATCCGCATTCAATTAAAAAACGCACATCTGCACCATAATCATTAGCGTGATTTTTCATTAGAGGTTGATGAACGGTGGTTGTTTCCGACGTATCAATAATTGTGAGAGCCCAAAACGCATCTTTAAGTGATGGAATTTTAACGGGCTTAATTTTTGCACCAAGCTTTTTTAATTTTGCGATGCTTGCCCGAACCTGTTTTTCAACCTCCGTATCCGTAAATTTGAAGAAGAAGTCTTCTTCGATACCTATTGTCAGATTTGTGATATTTCCATCTATTTTTTTTGATAATTTAGTTCCTGCTAAATCTAAACAAGTTGGATCATTGCGGTCTCTCCCGCTAATAGCATCAAAAATTATTGCTGAATCTTTAACCGTGCGAGTAATTGGCCCGATGTGATCAAGAGTCCAAGCTTCCGGAAAACATCCATACTTACTTACGCGACCATATGTTGCTTTCAAACCTACTAATCCACATGCTGCCGCTGGAACTCGAATTGATCCCGAAGTGTCAGTACCTAAAGCGCCATATGCCAAAAAGGCCGACACCGCAGCGGCTGAACCACCACTGGAACCGCCTGGGATTTTTCCTAAGTGCCAAGGATTTCGACATGTCCCAAAATGAGGATTGTCGGTTGTGGCACCAAGAGCGTATTCATGCATATTAGTTTTTCCAAGAAATATTGCGCCACTTTCGCGAAGTTTCACTACTGAAGTAGCGTCAAAATCTGATACAAAATTTCCATGAATTTTTGAACCCATTGTTGTAACTTTATTCTTAAAATAGATATTGTCTTTTATCGCAATTGGAACTCCATGTAATTTCCCTTTGTATTCGTTGCGAGCAATCTGACGCGTCGCAATTTTTGCTTGCTGCATCGCTTCTTCTGCATAAACCGCGATAAATGCGTTTAGTTTTGGATTGTATTTTTCAATTCTATCGAGACATATTTTAGTTAACTCGATTGGAGAAATCTCTTTTTTCTTAAGTAATTTACTTACCTGCGAAATGGAGAGTTGATGTAATTCAAGACTCATTTTTCCGGCTCCATTGGAGAGGTAAATATGTTGGCAATGTCGCTACTTACTAACTTTTCCTCATCTATTTGAGCTCGATAGGTTTGAAGATATTCCCAATATTGTTTTAGTTTTGGTAAGTTTTTTTTATCTATATCTGAAAAATTCTCAAGATCCATTTTGCTCCCTAAAATTAAATTATAAAAGGGCTAGCGCATCTCTGGCTAGCCCTTTTACCTCTAAATACCTTCTAATATTATTGCATTTTTGCAGGATTGTGAGGAACCCATCGATCATGTTTCGAACGATTGAGATATAGATAATAGTAAGCAAGTGAAACCAAAACTATAATGAGAATTATTTTGAGGTCGCCTGTCTTTTGTTTCGTTAGAGTCAAACTAACTCCAAGTATGGTAATAATTGGTGGAATTGGCCAAAACATCATTTTGAATGGCCGTTCAGCAGTTTTGTTTTTAATTCGACTTACTAATGCCGCAATCGCTATCAAGGCATAAAGTAAAATGATGAGTACTGCTGTGAATGTGACAGTCGAAATTAGCGAAGACTTCATGCAAAAAATCGTTGCAATTAGACCAATTATGACTGTAGCTGCCCATGGTGAGCGGAATTTAGGATGCACTTGTCCGAGGAATTCATTCATTGCATGAGGCCAAGCTTTGTCCCGTCCACTTGCCCATAGAACTCGAGCAAACTGCAATGTAATCGCAAGTGTTGCATTTATGATCGCAAATAGCGCTCCAACCAAAACAGCTTGGCCGGCATTTTTACCGAGCGCAGTAGTAACAGCGTCCGTAAATGGTGTGGCGCTAGAAAGATATGAATTTAAATCTCGAGTGCCAAATAATCCAAATGTGAATGCGGTTAATTCAAGTACTACGCCAACCAGGGCGGAATACATAACGGCACGGCCAATATTTCTAGCATTGCCCTTAACTTCTTCAGAGAAATTAATAGCGCTGTCATAACCATTGACTGAAAAGAGCGATGAGGCGATGGCGGCAACAATTGCAGCTCCTGCAACCGATCCTATTTTTCCATCAACTAGCATTACTGGATCTGTGAGGATTGAAAGTGGTTGGTTTATATTGAAAAGTCCAACCCCAATAATTAAAGCTAAAACAATTCCTTCAATTGCTAAGCAAACTGTCACGATTACTGCGCTAATGTGAATTCTCAAAACCGCAAGCACTGTAATTATTACCATTGCGATTGCAGCAGATGCATTCACGGGTACGGAAGGAATCAGGGCATGGAGATAGGTACCCAGTCCTAGCGCGAGCGTTGCAGGAATGAATATTCCTTGGAGAACATAATCAACCATCGCAACAAAGCCAACTGGCCTTCCTAATACTTTGTGGATGATGTAAAAAAGTCCGCCTGCAGTTGGATACATGGAACCAAGTTCTGCCATGCTCATTGCAACTGTGATGGCAATCAAACATCCAAGAGCAAACGCCCAAACACTAGCTGTTCCAGATAAATAAAGAACTGCCCCGGCTGTAACCAAAAGTGAAGCCATTGGAGTGATGTCACTGATAGCCAATGACAACAGACCTTTAAATCCCAGTCCACGTTCCAGACTTTGTTTCTGTGAATCTTCCATAAACCATTCCCTTTCTAGATAAGTTGTTTAACAGTAAACAATTTAATGGGCAATAAATAGATTTAGGACGTTAAATAACTAAAAAACTTGTACTCGCCGGTAACTCTCCCCTGAACAGGCGTGGCGGTTGTGAAATCTTTGAAGGTGGTTGGGAAGTAGCTTTTAGGAATGTGACCAATCATCTGGGTTATTCGAATCATTAGGTGATAAACCAATGATGTCGCCTTCAGTTGAACAACCAAGACCAAGTACTGTGCGGTTTGCATAAGCAAAATAGGCAACAACTTGATTGATTTCTAAGATTTCGCCATCGTTATATCCAGCGTTGCGTAAGTCAGCGACCATAGATTCAGTTGCTTTGGGTGGTGTGGAAGTAAGTGCTTGGGCGTAGACCATTGCGAGCTTCTCTTTTTCAGAGAGTGGGGCTTTAGAAATATTGCGATCAGTGATTGCAACTTTGATTGCAGCCGATTTTGCATCATCAGCTACTAAACGTTTCATTCCAGCAAAGTGATGTTGGAAGCAATAATCGCAATCGTTAAGAGAGCTAACCCAAACACCGAGTGCTTCGAGAAACCATTTAGGAACGGTGTTGCCGGAATGATGCAAAACATATTTATAGATGGCCATATGGCCTTCCATCGAATGTGGCCGCAATGAATGCATCATCATGATGTTGTCGACGTTGTTATCAGGACCTTTTACGCGATCGTAAAGTTCCTTCAAGCGACCGGTGGCTTCTTCATATGGGACGGTATTAATCCAAGGCATAAGGGCTCCTAATTATTAGTTTCTTTGGAGAGTGTATTTATAACTGAACGAAAAGCAACGACAAAGTCAAAATGGTTCCTCGCGACTAACTGAGGAACCATTTTGTTTGCATGACCGTAATGGGATTTGAACCCATGACCTGCCCTTAGTCAGAGAGGCGCTCGTTAAATTCGAGTTATACAAAACCCCGTAGAGAAATCTGCGGGGTTTCTGCTTTTGGTGTACGTTACAAATTTTCAATGAATCACGTACGCTTCGGCAAATG
>JABMMO010000053.1 GCA_013205455.1 Actinomycetota bacterium | reverse complement strand
CTGCGGAATCGGTCCATTCGCCGCTGCCATAACCGTGAAATCGAAGGTGAAGAAAGACTAATTCGGAGACCGTTTCAATGGTTTCCTTATCAAAACGCATTTTGCGGAGCCGTTCCTTAGTTAGCCGAGCTCCTACAACTTCGTGATGGTGAAATGAGACGCCGCCGCCTGGAATTAGCTCACGGGTTTTTGGCTTACCAATATCGTGTAATAACGCGGTTAATCGAATAATTAGATTTGGGCCACCGAGGCGTTCTTCGTCCGCCATCGCTTGTTCTAGAACCATTAGCGAGTGTTCGTAAACATCTTTATGGTGGTGGTGTTCATCCACTTCTAAACGGAGTTTAGGTATTTCTGGAATTACCAAATCTGCCAGACCGGTATCAACCATCATTGTGATTCCAATACGGGGATTGTCTGACATTAATATTTTTATAAATTCATCGCGGACACGTTCGGCGGAAACGATTGAAATTCGATCTGCCATATTTTCAATTGCGGTAATGATTGTTGGATCAACATCAAATTTAAGTTGACTGGCAAATCGCGCAGCTCGCATCATGCGTAGTGGATCATCGGTAAATAACTCTTCAGCTTTTCTAGGAGTCCGTAAAACTTTTTTTGCTAAATCCATCACACCATTAAATGGATCGATAAATTCGGGTTCTTTGGTGGTGAGTTCCAACGCCATGGCGTTTACAGTGAAGTCGCGACGCGCTAAATCACCTGCAATATCGTCACCAAAATTAACTTCTGGTTTGCGGCTATTTACATCATATTTTTCAGAACGGTAGGTTGTTACTTCAACTGTGATGTCATCTTTCTTTCCTGCAACAGTTCCAAATTGAATTCCAGTGTCCCAAATTGCATCTGCCCATGTATTTAAAATCTTTTTTGTATCTTCGGGACGTGCATTAGTTGTAAAATCTAAATCTGTAGATAATTTTCCTAAAATCGCATCGCGAACTGGTCCACCTACTAGGGCTAATCGAAAACCTGCTTTTGCAAATGCCTCTGCCAACGATTGCGTGTGTGGTGCGCGTGCCGAAAGCGTAGAAATCGCAATTTCTGCTGCGGCTTTAGTTGGAGTGTTCATGATGGATAAGGCTAAAGCACTACCCTTACCCCATGACCCCGGCACCAAGTGCGGGCGGCGAAGGTACGCGTAAAAAGCGTCGACGTAGGCGGCCCCCACGAAAAAAAGGCAATACCGATACAGCGGTAGGTGCTGCAGCCGCGCAAAATAAAAATACGCCACGAAAACCAAAGCAAAACTACGTAAAACACGTAGATGAAGTTAGTGCTGGCGGTTTAGTTATTGACTCCACTGGGAAAAAAGGTTTGTTAATTGGGCGACGCGATATTAAAGATCAAACTCAAGAGCGATTGCTTTGGTCGCTGCCAAAGGGACATATTGAAGAAGGCGAAACTCCGGAACAAGCTGCACTTCGCGAAGTAGCGGAAGAGACTGGGATAGAGAGTGAAATTTCAAAATCGTTAGGTGTGATTGATTTCTGGTTTATGGCAGGTGGAAAGCGAATTCATAAAACTGTGCACCATTTTTTGTTTAAAGAAACGGGCGGAAAATTAGCGCCGCAAGTGACTGAAGTTGATGATGTGGCTTGGTTCCCGCTCAATGAAATCGTCGAAAAACTCGCATACCCTGACGAAAAGAAATTAATTGCCCGATCTGGTGAGTTAAACGGATGAAACGTTTGTTGGTTTTGCTTCCCATGGTGTTAATTTTGCTAATAGTACCGGCGCCAGCCAACGCTGATAATAATTTTGTTTTACTCTCCGAACCTAGCCATCGTGGGTTAGACGGTGTTTTTTTTAATGATGAACTTGCGACTGCGTTAAAACCAGAAGCGCGGTTAGGTAATTTAGTTTATGCCAGCCCTAAGAGTGGTAGAAGTTGGATTATTGATATTGCTTTGGTTGATGAAGTAATCGCCATGAGCAACGGTTATGAAGTTGCCAAACCTTTGGATAAAACAAAAAAGAATCCAAAACGCGAGACGCTACCTGGTGTTGGAGATTCGGTTGCAAAAGCTTGGCTGGCAGCGCTAAAAACAAGTGTGCGACGGGATCTGATTTCAGTCTTACCTTATGGCTCGCCATCCTCTACTTGGCTTAAAGATGCTGCCCCGAATGAATTGAAGTTTTATCAATCTCAATCACTTTCGCGCGGCACTGAATTTTTTGGTCGTAGCGTTGCAAGTGTTGATACCTATCCAGGCCAACCAAAAGCAAATATCCCGCGCGATGTGCAAGTCAGTTACACGATGACACGGAAGCGAATATTTGCGCTAGCAAATGTTCTGCCCCAAGAAACGCTGTTAAGTTATCGATTGGGAATTGCTGGCTTAACTAATCCAGAGTTAAATAGAAGTGATTCACTTGAACTTGCTGCGACTTACAGCCCACAATTTGCAGCGTTTGAAAATAAGTTACGGTTAATTGTCGGAAAATATCGAGTAACTTCGGAGCGCGAAAAAATCCCAGTTACGCTAGTTAATGATTTTGATGTAGTTTTAAAAATAAAGCTTGTGGTTACCCCACTTAATGGCAAGGTTATTGCTACATCACTTCCTGATCTGACTTTAGCTCCTAATTCAAAATTGCAAGTTGCGATTCCGATTCGAGTGATGGCTTCTGGTTCCACGATTTTATTAACCCAAATAAAATCTGAAAAGGGGATTCTTTTAAAGGAACCAGTGCAGTTGCCGTTGACGCTCTCGGTAATTAGCCCAATAACAACATGGTTCACAACCGGCTCTGCCATAATTCTTTTGCTAGCCGGTGTGGTGCAGAGCGTTCGCCGAATTAAACGGAAGCGGGTTCAGTTATGAGCGATGACGCGCTACTAATTCGCTCCTCTGCGGTCATGGCGCTTGGCACGGTGATCTCGAGAATTACTGGTTTAGTTAGAAACTTGTTGTTGGTTGCGGTTCTCGGTACTGCTTTGTTGGGTGATACCTACAACGTTGCAAATACCATGCCTAACATTCTCTATAACTTATTAGTTGGCGGCGCGCTAACCGCAGTTTTTGTACCTCAAATTATTAGAGCCGCGCGTGAACCTGATAAAGGAAGCGCATATATATCGAGGCTTTTTACGGCCACTAGTGCAGCGCTCTTGATAATCGTTGCAATTGCAATTCTGATAGCTCCACTGCTGGTGCACTTATATGCGCCTTCATTTAGCGGTCGCGCTTTTGATATCACAGTTGCATTCATGAGGTATTGCTTGCCGCAGATATTCTTTTTAGGAATTTTTGCGCTGCTCGGACAGGTCGCAAATGCTCGTGGGGTTTTTGGGCCGATGATGTGGGCGCCGATACTTAATAACTTGATCG
>JABMMO010000052.1 GCA_013205455.1 Actinomycetota bacterium | reverse complement strand
TCAGGATCACATGTGTGAAGAACTCGATCCCAATCAAATGAGCAGGCATATCTGCGCATGGATGCTTTTTGCACATCAATATTTTCATAGGTCCAAGCTCTTGGATCAGCATCTCTTTTAATTGCAGCATTTTCTGCTGGCAAACCAAATGCATCCCAACCAATTGGGTGCATTACGTTGAAACCTTTTTGCACCCAATAGCGCGCAATTACATCCCCAAGTGCGTATGCCTCCGCATGGCCCATATGTAAATCCCCCGATGGGTACGGGAACATATCGAGGACATATTTTTTTGGTCGAGGATCTCCCACTTTTCCAGAGCGAAATGGCGCAATCTCATCCCAAATCGGGAGCCACTTCTCTTGTACAAAGTGAACGTCATACGCCTCATGCATAAGGCGTAGGTTACTAGTTAGCGCTACTTACTTTGGACCGTAGCTTTTCTAGTTCAACGCCCATTTCACTCGGTAATTTTGGACCGATCGTCTTAAACCATTCATCAATTAGCGGCAATTCACTCTGCCATTCAGATACATCCACGCGAACTGCTGCTTCCATATCAGCAGGGCTGACATCAAGTCCAGCAACATCAATTGATCCTGGACTTGGTGCGTAGCCGAGCGGTGTTTCAATTGCATCAGCACTTCCTTCAAGTCTTTCAATCGCCCATTTGAGAATTCGAGAATTTTCACCATAACCCGGCCATAAAAATTTTCCGCCTTCACCACGACGAAACCAATTAACATAAAAAATCTTTGGCAATTTATCGGGTGAACTCTGCTTGCCGATGCCAACCCAATGCTTCAAATAATCGCCAACGTGATAACCAATAAATGGCAACATTGCGAATGGATCTCTTCGTACAACGCCAACTTGACCAGTTGCTGCAGCCGTAGTTTCGGATGAAAGCGTTGCGCCCATAAATACGCCATGGTTCCAATCGCGTGATTGCATCACTAATGGAATTGTGGTTTTGCGGCGGCCACCGAAAAATATTGCCGAGATTGGTACACCTATTGGACTCTCCCACTCTGGCGCGATGATTGGACACTGCGCAGCTGGCGTACAGAAACGCGAATTTGCATGTGAAGAAAGTTCACCGCTCTCTGGAGTCCAGCTTTGACGTTTCCAATCCGTTAAGTGCGCTGGTGGGGTTTCAGTCATGCCCTCCCACCAAATATCGCCATCATCAGTCAAGGCCACATTTGTAAAGATGGAGTTACCTTTTTCAACGGTGCGCATTGCGTTCGCATTTGTGCCCCAACCAGTACCTGGCGCTACGCCAAAGAAACCAAACTCTGGATTTGTTGCATATAAGCGACCATCATCACCAAAACGCATCCAAGCAATATCGTCGCCAAGGGTTTCAACTTTCCAACCTTTAATAGTTGGATCCAGCATCGCGAGATTTGTTTTTCCGCAAGCAGATGGAAATGCAGCAGCTACATAATGAGCTTTTCCACTTGGTGGTGTTAATTTTAAAATCAACATATGTTCAGCAAGCCAACCTTCATCGCGACCCATGACCGATGCGATTCGAAGCGAATAACATTTCTTACCTAGTAGCGCATTTCCACCATAGCCAGAGCCAAATGACCATATGGTGCGCTCTTCCGGGAATTGCACAATGTATTTAGTTTGGCTACATGGCCAAGCAACATCTTTAGCACCAGCTTCTAGCGGAGCGCCGACAGAATGTAACGCTTTAACAAAGTGCCGGTCAGTTCCTAAAGCGCTAAGGGCCGCACTTCCCATGCGCGCCATAATCCGCATTGAGACCACCACATAAGCGCTATCAGTAATTTGTACACCAAACATTGGGTGCTCTGAATTTATTGGACCCATGCAAAATGGAATTACATACATAGTTCGGCCGCGCATTGCACCTTTATATAAATCGCGCATTATATTTTTCATTGCGCTTGGATCCATCCAATTATTTGTGGGACCAGCATCCGATTCATCTACCGAACAGATATAAGTTCGATCTTCAACGCGCGCGACATCGGTAGGATCGGATGCGCACCAGAAAGAATTTGGTTTCTTTTTTAGCGGAGTTAAAGTTCCAGCGGTTACCAGTTCGCTAGTAATACGTTCCCACTCAGATTCGGAACCATCGCAGATATAAATTTGATCAGGTTGGGTTAACTCAGCAACCTCTGAAATCCATGCAGTTAATCCAGCATGCTTTATATCTTGGATCTTCATTGATCCCTCCCCGGACGAGTATTGGAAGGGTAATCCTCTTCGATTGCAACTTCGCGCTTTAAAGTGTTTGCTCGGTCACAACTTGATAAATTCCGATTAAATCGAAGGCTTGCGGTTACCCACGCCACAAATTAGGCTCGTCCAACTATTACTTAATCGGGGGTTCAGATGAATAAGAAAAAGATTGCAATTCTGGGGCTAATCGCTGCTTCCGCGATGGTGCTAACTGGATGCGCAAAGTCCGATAGTTCAAGTGAAACTGCTTCGGCTTCCTGCGCGAAAGCGGATTTACCGACTCTAACGGCTGGAAAGTTAACAATCGCAACTGGCGAACCTGCCTATTACCCATGGGTTATAGATGACAAGCCAGAAACTGGAAATGGTTTTGAAGGGGCGGTCGCTTATGCGGTTGCTAAGGCGCTTGGTTATACAAATGATGAAGTTGTATGGGTAAGAACTACATTTGATGGCGCAGTCACACCTGGAGCAAAAACTTTCGATTTCAACTTGCAACAGTTCTCAATTACCGATGAACGAAAAGTTGCAGTTGATTTCTCTTCTCCTTACTACACCGCACCGCAAGCTATTGTCTCTTTCGCTGGCAGCAAAATTGAAGGTAAAACTTCTATTGCTGACTTGAAAGGTGCAAAGTTAGGCGCTGCAGTTGGTACAACTTCACTTGATGTAATTTCAAATCAAATCGGTAGCACACCATCAGTTTTCAACGATAACGCTGCCGCAGTTTCTGCGCTAAAGAATAAGCAGATAGATGGACTAGTAGTCGATCTTCCAACTGCTTTCTACTTAGCTGGCGTTGAAATTCCTAAAGGAATTATTGTCGGACAACTTCCATCTAATGGAGTTGGCGATCAATTCGGACTCTTGCTTGCAAAAGATAGCCCGCTTACAACATGCGTAAGTGGCGCAGTTGATGCAATTACTGCAGATGGAACGCTCGATGCGATAACTACACAATGGTTATCTACTGAAGCCGGCGCACCTGTAATCAAAGAATAGTTACGAGTTAAGGTAGTTTGGCGACCATGGCATTTAATAATTCATGGTCGCCAAGCTCTCGTGAATTAGAACGACGGGCCACCAGAGCGCGAATTTCAAAGCGACAAATCTCGATTGCAGCTATTTCATCGATAATCGTAATCGGTGCACTTTTGATTGCGACCATCACATCTCCCGGCTGGGAAGTTGTTAAAAAAACCTTTTTTGATGTTGATTATGGCAAGGAAGTCTTGCCTACTGTAATTAAGGGTCTCTGGCTTAATTTAAAACTCACAGTTATTGGCTCTATTTGTATCGGAATAATTGCGCTCTCGCTCGCAATATTGAGAACTACTAAATCGGCCGCCCTAACACCCTTTAGATTTCTCGCTGCTGCTTATACCGATATTTTTCGCGGTGTACCGCTCTTATTAGTAATCCTCTTAGTTGGGTTCGGTGTTCCGGCACTACAACTACGCGCAATCACAAGCAATGTAACCATTCTGGGTTCGGTCGCGGTAATACTTACTTATTCGGCATATGTTTCAGAAGTTATCCGCAGTGGCATACTCTCAATCCACCCCAGCCAAAAAGCGGCGGCACGATCGCTCGGTTTATCAAGCGCGCAAACAATGCGATTTGTAGTGTTACCACAAGCTCTTCGTCGAGTAATTCCTCCACTTTTAAATGATTTTGTTTCGCTACTTAAAGATACGGGTTTAGTTTCAATTCTTGGGGTAATCGATGCAATTAGAGCTGCCCAAATAAATAGCAGCCGAACTTTTAACTACACCCCATATGTCGTAGCAGCAATTCTCTTCCTATTAATCACAATTCCGCTAACGCGTTATACCGATAAAGCCATTCGCGGCTCATATTCTCGGCAGAATGCTGAAGGTGCGATCTGATGCAACCAGTTCTGGAGATTAGAAACTTACGAAAATCTTTTGGTAGTGAAATTGTGATAGATGATTTATCGTTAGCAGTTCCGGTACATACTGCAACTGTTTTGATTGGTGCATCTGGTTCTGGAAAATCTACCTTACTTAGATGTATTAACCTGTTAGAGACAATTGATGACGGCGCTATTTTGCTAGACGGAGTTGAGATATCTGATCCAGAAATCGATCCAGATGAAGTGCGTCGTAAATTAGGAATGATTTTTCAATCTTTTAATCTTTTTCCACATATGACTGTGCGCGAAAACATTGCGCTCTCCCCAATAAAAGTTCATCATAAGACCAAAGAAGAAGCTTTTGAAATTTCAAACCAACTTTTGAAACGCTTTGATTTACTTGATAAAGCCGAGCAATACCCGGATCGACTAAGTGGTGGCCAGCAACAACGGGTCGCAATCATCCGCTCGCTTGCGGTTAATCCACGGTTATTGCTATTGGACGAAGTGACTTCCGCGCTAGATCCAGTATTGGTTAATGAAGTACTAAGCATTGTGCGCGATTTAAAGAGCGATGGTATGACCATGGTTTTAGCAACGCATGAAATGGGTTT
>JABMMO010000005.1 GCA_013205455.1 Actinomycetota bacterium | reverse complement strand
TGCTACTTTTTTTACATCATCATTGAAAATAATTAAACCCCAAAGTGCAAAAAGTGGGCCGATTACTGCGCCTAAATTGTCGCCCATGCGATGAAACCCAAAAGCTTTACCAAGATGCTCTTTTGCGACGCTATCTGTAATTAGCGCATCGCGCGGTGCCGAGCGAATTCCTTTGCCGATTCGATCTGTAATTCGACCGAAAAGTACTTGCCCCCAAGTAGATGCGAAAACTACTAACGCTTTACCGACTCCTGCTAACGAATAACCAACCGCAACAAATGGTTTTCGACCGATTCGATCACTGTATTTACCGCTCCAGAGTTTGGCAAATCCGGCTGCTGCTTCGGCAGCGCCTTCAATTAACCCAAGTGCAATTGGCGCAGCACCTAAAACTGTTGTTAACAAAATTGGTAATAGTGGGTATAACAATTCACTTGCGGCATCTTGGGTTAACGAAACGACGGTAAGAAGAATTAAGTTTCTAGATAACCAAGTTTTACGCATCGGGCAGTTTGCCAGCCTGAAGATGTTGCATTCCCCAGGCATACATTGCAATTGCGCCAGCAGCCGAGGCGTTCATGGATCTAGTAGATCCATATTGTTGGATTGCTAATACTTCTCTACATACTGCGATTGCTTCATCGGACATACCAGCACCTTCTTGTCCAAAAAATAAAATACAACTTTTTGGTAGTTTTGCACTTTCGAGTTGTTTTGAAACCGAAACATTATCTATCCCAATTATTGGGCAATTGTTTTCATCGCTCCATGTTTTAAAATCTGCAATTGTTGGGTGATGAATGATGTTTAGATATTTATCAGTAACCATCGCGCCGCGACGATTCCAATCGCGCTTGCCAGCAATGTGAACACTTGAAACATTAAAAGCATTAGCTGTTCTAACTACCGAACCAATATTCAAATCGTGCTGCCAATTTTCTATTGCAATTCTTAATGGATTTCGCTTTGTATCTAAATCTGCAACAATTGACGCCACTTTCCAGTAGCGATACTTATCTAAAACGTTACGACGGTCGCCATTCTCGAGAAGTTCTGGATCAAATTGATCTTCAGTCGGCCAAGGCAATTCATGCGGACCAACACCAACAACCGGATAAAACTCACCTGGCCCAATAACTGGCGGATTACTCATAGTTCAATACTCTACTGACATTCATCACGGAGGCGAAAAATGAGTAAGCAAAAGAGTAAATCTTGGGCAGCTATCTACCTCACCTTCTTGATGCTAATAAGCACTTCCGCAACTGCTGTTGAAACCACAGTGCCATCAGAAAGCACAACACTTCCACCGAAATTTATTTATTACGCAAAATCTACAAAGTTGGCTGGCCCTGGATTGATACTTGTTGATCCGAGCACAAATACAACGTTATACGACGAAGCTTCCACAGTGCCGCGCGCTCCAGCTTCTGTTTTCAAATTGATTTCATCTTTTTCTACTTTAAAATATGTAGGTTCAGATTTTAGATTCAAAACTAAGATTTTCAAAACTGCTGTAACAAATACTTATGTGTTAGATGGCGATATGGATCCATGGCTGACTTCAGATATAAAATTAGCAAAAGCAAATGAACAGCGGTATTTACCTAGTCTAATTAGTAAAGCTAATAAATCTAAGGCAAAGTCAATTACAATCGAACATACTGGAGTTTTTACTAGAGATTTAGAAAACCTCGCTAAATATTTGAAAGTTAGACGCATTGCTGTGAAATTTCGCGAATTAACTCCTACTGCCGCAACTGCTCGTGCTACCGAAGAAATTGGAGCGTTACAATCTGTTCCGGTTTCGAAAATGGTAACTTTCTCGATTTTGTGGAGTGATAACCAGTTAGCTGATCGCTTAGCGCGGGCAGCGGCTCGGGTTAAGTACGGAGCCTCGGATCAGGTGGCGCTACAAAACACATTTGTAGCTGCGCTTAGTGCATATGGAATTAACGTAATTGGTTTGAACGCAATTGATGGAAGCGGCTTATCGCGGGAGAATAAAGTTTCAGCTAGAACTATTGTCGAAGTATTAATGCAAATTCGAAAAGACCCACTCTTTGCGCCGATTTATGAAGGCTTACCGATATCAGGGAAAACCGGCACGTTAAAAAATCGGTTTATTACGACCGCTCCTCACGCAGTCGGCTTAGTGCATGCAAAGACTGGCTTTATTAACACCACGGTAAGTTTGGCTGGGTTTGTAACAGTCGGGGCAAAAGAGTACGTATTCGCCGTAATTGCTGACAATTTAGAACCGAAGTTGGTAGCTAGAAATCGAGCCCGTGAAACAATTGATTTGATGTTAGGAACTATCACCCAACCTGCAATACCTTAATGTTATTTATTATCAAAAACCTTTATTGAGCCTTTGTAACAAGCCACCCAGGTTCGATCATTTATTGGTTCGTATGTAACCCCTATCGGATCCGGGCAGACTTTTATGGATTGCAAAATCTTGAAATCGCTGGTTCTGATTTTTGAAAGAGTCGCGCTATTAAAATTTACTACAAAGAGCGCAGTTCCATCACTTGAAATATCTAAACTTCGAGTTGCTTTGCCGGTCGTTACCGTTTTAACAACTTTATTTAAGGCTAGATCTAGCGCAACAACTTTGCCAGAAGCATTAAGAGTTGCATATATAGTTTTTTGATCTGGCGATAAAACCAGAGCTCGAGGGTTGGGCCCAATCGGAAGTGTTTTATCCGCAAAAGTTTTTAGATCAATCTGATGGATTACTGAGCCACCCATTTGCGCAACATATGCAAACGCGGAATCATTTGAAACCGTTATGCCGCGAGGGTAGGCGCCAATTTTAATCTTTTTTACAACTTTTTGAGCTGCGACCGAAATTACTTGAAGGTCATAAGAGCACCAATTTGAAACCAGAATGTATTTATTATCTGGCGTAACTTTTACAACTTTTGGAACTATGCCAACTTTATATGCAGCATCAATCTTAAAAGTTTCCAGATTTATTCGATATAAAAAGCTTGCATCGTATCCAGAACTAGGCGAACAAACATCATGACCTTCATGGTTAAAACTCTTGCCATACATTGCATAATTGGTAACGTATAAATATTTACCATCAGGTGAATATGCGCCTTCGACAGGTGCACCTTGGTATGTACCGGTATATCCAGTAAAACCGAGTTCAGTTAGGTTTACTCGGTCCGAGACGGTTGCTTTCAATTCAAAAGTATTTGAATCGTAGAAAGTTACTGAATGTTTATACATCATGTTCTGTGCACTGACTAATCCATTCGGTGAAGCTAAAACCGATTTAGGTTGAATCTCGCCGACGATGGTCTTGATTAGAACCATTTTCTTTGAATCAGAATTTATAGTTTCATCCGCCAAAGCGCTACTTGAAACCAAAAGCGATAAAATCAATAAAAAAGAAAAGCGGCGTAATATTCGTTTGGACATTGCGCCACTTTATCTAAATTTATCTATCTTTATAATCACATTCTCGAGTACCGCTTGGAATATTTAGTTCCAAGGTGGGTAGGCTGACCTATTGTGAAGGCAACCGGCATCGCTCCATATATCGCGCTAATGAAATTGCGCGTAGTAGAGCTGCTGTTGGTCACAACTCTGCCATCGCTATTTTTAGCAGCCCATGGTGCGCCACCTCTAGTCGTATCAATTGCAACATTAATCGGTGGCACTTTGGCGGCTGGTGCAGCTAATGCATTTAATCAAGTAATCGAAAGTGATTTAGATAAATTAATGGGCCGGACCGCTAAGCGACCAATCGCAAGCGGGCAAATCACGGAAACGCAAGCGCTCTACTTTGCATTCGGAATCACAATCGTCGCACTAGCAATTATGGCGATCTGGACGACCCCGCTTGCAACTGGGCTAACTGTTGCTGCCATAACTTTTTATGTTTTTATCTACACAATTGGCTTGAAGCGCAGAACCTCACAGAACATTGTTTGGGGCGGAATTGCTGGCTGTTTTCCGGTAGTAATTGGATGGTCAGCGATAACTGGTGATCTCTCTGCTACTTCTATCTGGTTCTTTTTATTAATATTCTTTTGGACGCCGCCACATTTTTGGGCGCTAGCCATTAAGTACAAAGATGATTATGCAAAGGCTGGCATACCAATGTTGCCAGTCGTAGCTCCGATGAAAAATGTGGCAGCACAAATGTGGTTCCACACGATTGCGATGGTTATTACTTCATATTTTGTCGTTACAACCGCAGCTCTACCTAATTGGATATTAATTTTGACTGGGATTTTAGGTTTAGGTTTTATCTGGCTGATGACAAAGCTAAAGGGAGATAAGGCCGCAATCGATAAAGCAGCAGCCGCAATATTTCATGGATCAATTACTTATCTCAGTGGATTCTCAGTTCTATTGGTAATCGGTGCGTTGGTTATATAAGGTGCAGGCATGTCTGAACTAGCGATTTCAGTTAAAGATCTAACAAAAAATTATGGTGCTCGAGTTGCGGTATCGCACGCAACTTTCGATGTTCCCTACGGAACAATCTGTGGCTTTGTCGGTCCAAATGGATCTGGTAAAACCACAACGATTAGAATGTTGTTAGGTCTAGTACGAACCACCGGTGGAACTGGTGAAATATTGGGTGAATCAATTACTCACCCAGAAAAATATTTACCAAAAGTTGGCGCAATGATTGAAGGACCAGCTTTCTATCCAGCGCTCTCTGGCAAAGAGAATTTAAATGTTTTAGCTGCTCTCGGCGGTTTTTCAAAGGAGCGAGTCCAACCATTACTAGAAAAAGTTGGGTTGGGAGATCGTGGAAACTCTAAGTTCAAAACATATTCACTTGGCATGAAACAACGTCTTGGGATCGCCGCAGCTTTATTACCAAACCCTAAATTGTTAGTTCTCGATGAACCCACTAATGGTTTAGACCCAGCTGGGATCCAAGAGGTCCGGGAGTTAATTAGAGACCTTGCTACTGATGGCACAACTGTTTTTGTATCTTCGCATTTACTTAGTGAAATCGAAATGATTAGCGAGTACTTAGTCATGCTCCGTGAAGGTAAAGTAATTTTTTACGGTAAAACTGCCGAACTATTAGCGCAACAACAACCAGTCATTGTCGCTAAGAGTAAGCGCGCTACAGATCTAAAAAAGTTGCTTAAAATTGCTAAAAATTCTGGGCATAGCGCCAGCATTATTGCCGGGGCAGTACATGTAATCTCAGATAGCTCTTTTGCTGCCGAATTTAACGAACTTGCTTTTGACGCTGGAATAACGCTTTCATCTTTAAATGCAGTTCTACCAACTCTTGAAGAAACATTCTTTGAAATGACTGGTGAGTGATATGTGGCATGTAGCTTTTTCAGAACTTCGTAAATTGCGAAGACCTTCGCTCTTTCTTGGAACTATGGGAGCGGTAATATTTTTTAGTGGACTATTCTCGTCATTACTTTTTCTTTTAATTGATTCGCCTCAAGGAAATGGCGATCGGGGTCGGATGATTGGCCGCGAAATTCTGGCATTACCAACTGGTGGGGTTCGGGGTTTTGCAAGCGTTGGATCTTTTCTAGGAATTATCGCGCTCTGCGTTTTTGCGGCGCAGACCGCTCAAGAATACACATATGGCACATTGCGAAACTTATTGGTCCGCCAACCTTCTAGAATGAAAATTCTAATAGGTAAATTAGCTGCGATGAAAATATTCGCAATCATCATGGTAATTCTTGCTGCGCTAGTAAGCATTTCAGCTTCGATATTGCTTGCGCCTCGTGCCAAAGTTAATACTGATCTTTGGTTTAGCGCTGCTGGCAAAAGCGCAATTCTAGAGACTTTTG
This sequence comes from Actinomycetota bacterium, assembly GCA_013205455.1. Taxonomy (GTDB): domain Bacteria; phylum Actinomycetota; class Actinomycetes; order Nanopelagicales; family Nanopelagicaceae; genus UBA7398. Next base: position 4,562 of record JABMMO010000005.1, on the reverse strand, counting down.
TCAACGTGATTATTTCAGTAATTGGTTTTGGAATTGTGGGAATGATTCTCGGACTATTATTTAGATCACCAATCAGCGCAATTTCACTAGGCGTACTCTGGTTATTAATTGTGGAGAACTTATTAGTAGCAGTGAAATCCAACACTGAAAAATGGCTGCCGGGTTCAAACTTATCCGCAATCGCCCAAGGCGGAACGCCAACTTTGGAATATAAACATGCACTTATTGTTGGTGCTGCTTATGTAATAGTCGGCGCGCTAGTTGCTGCCGGGCTATTTAAACGGAGAGATGTTTCTAACTAGACACGAGCTTGGTTGTACCGCATTTCCTAAGTAATTAGCGGATGCTGATTTATTCTTATCTCAGTTAAAACCCCATCCGAACTTCCCTAGGGGGATTTTGTGAAGCGCAATAAGAGCAGTCGTAGTAGCGCGGTTGCGCTCGGACTTGCTTTTCTATTAGCGACATCTGCAACCGCTACTTTTGCTGCTACTCCTAAACCTACTCTTGCTGAAATTGCTGCTGCTAAAAAAGCCGAAGCTGCAAAAAAAACGGCCGCAGATAAAGCTGCTGCAGTTTTAGCTAATGCAAATAAAACACTGAGGCAATTAAGTGCAATTGCAATTGCTGCGCAAGCTAAATATGTAAAAGCGCAGAACGAACTGGCAGTTGCCACAAAAATTGCGAACGTAGCTGCCGAACATTCTCGGTTAGCGTCACTGGCGGTTGATTTTGCTCACCGAGCGATCGGTAAATTGGCAACGAATGCATACATTATGGGAAGTGGTTTTACAGATTTGGATTCATTATTACATGCAGATGGCCCACAAGATTTGATGGATCGGCTATCTGCGCTAGATACTTTGGGAGCAAATAATTCAACGGCGTTAAAACGATATAAAGCTGCTGAGAGTGTGGCCCGCGCTGCTAAAAAAGAAGCGGATGATGCGAAAGTAGCACAATTAGTAGCAACTGCAAAAGTAGTAGCGGCAAAAAAAGTTGCAGATGATGCACGTGCAGCGCAACAAAAAGAAGTAAATAAATTGCAAGCTGTCCAAGATAAATTATTAAAAGAGTTAGCATCCGCGAAGAAAGTTCGGATAACCTTAGAGCAACAACGCCAACTAGCTTTATTAGAAGAAGCAAATGCAAATCAAGCTGAACAAACAATTAATCAATCTAAAGTTTGGCCAGATATTGGATTCTCAACTAAAGCAATAGTTCGCTCTACCGAAGCCCAACGATTAAAAGCCGTCGAATTCGCGAAAAAACAAGTACAAGCGCGGAAGCCTTACATCTGGGGAAGTGAAGGCCCAAATTCCTTTGACTGTTCTGGCTTAGTTTACGCGGCCTATCGAAACGCTGGACTTGGTTGGCCAAATTGGGATCGCCTCAACTCTTCGCTCTATTTCAGCACCACAAAACATATTCCGCTTAGCCAATTAGTTCCAGGCGACCTGATTTTCTATTCCTACAAAGGAACGGTGAACACAATTCATCACATGTCTATCTACGCTGGCAACGGCATGATGTGGGAAGCCAATTCCAAAGACAAAGGACTGCTCTTCTCCAGCATTTACAGCGTTAATGGGTTAATGCCATATGGGGGTCGGGTCTAACCTTCTCTCTATGGGAGTAAGTAGCAGCGTGGCAATTCGTAACGCGATTCGAAGCGCGCTGGTATCTGCAAGCGCAGGTGATCGAATTCTGGTTGGCGTATCAGGCGGAACTGATTCACTGGCGCTTGCATCTGGTTTATTTTTAGAATCAGCGGAAAAAGCTTTACAACCTGTAGCCGTAATTATCGACCATGGGTTGCAAGAAAGTTCTGATGAAGTTTCTAATAATACAAAATTACAGTTAGCAAAAATTGGCTACAACGATATTCGAATTATGAAAATTCAAGTAGCAGTTACTGATGGAATTGAAGCTTCGGCAAGAAGAGCAAGGTACGCAGCATTTAATAAATTAGCAGAAGAGTTAAACACAAAAGTTTTCTTTTTGGGTCATACCAAAGATGATCAAGCGGAAACAGTTTTACTTGGACTCGCACGCGGTTCTGGGACTCGTTCGCTATCTGGAATGGCCGAATTTAATGGCATTTTTGTTAGACCATTACTTACAATTACAAGAGCCCAGACGGTTGCGGCTTGCGCTGAGTGGAATTTAATTCCTTGGCAAGATCCACACAATACAAATGAAAAATTTACCCGAGTACGAGTTCGAGAAAATGTAATGCCTAATTTAGAGAAAGAGATTGGCCCCGGAGTTGCGGAAGCGCTGGTTAGGTCAGCTCGATTACTTCGAGATGATGCCAATGCTCTGGATGGATGGGCGGCTGTTGAGTTTTCAAAGTTTGACCCAAAAGATTTAGATGTTACGGAGTTGGCCAAACTCCCAAGAGCGATTCGGACTCGAATTCTTCGGATGGCGATTTATGCAGTTGGCGCACCAGTCGGATCGCTCACTTCCGAGCATATTGATCCAATTGAGGCCCTGATTTCCGCGTGGCACGGCCAAGGAGCGAGCTCGCTTCCGGGTGGTGTGAAGGTTGCTCGAATTTCGGGCAGACTTTCGCTCTTGCGCGAGGATTAAACGAAACGAGGAGTAAGTGGATTTAGCAGCGGTAGGCAACGATGTAGAACGAGTAATCGTTTCTGAAATCGATTTACAGAAACGAATTAAAGATATGGCTGCCCAAGTTACTTCAGATTACAAAGATCGAGACTTATTACTTGTTGGGGTTTTAAAAGGCGCAATTATGGCAATGGCTGATCTTTCACGAAATATGCAACGCCATGTTGATATGGACTGGATGGCAGTTTCTTCATACGGCTCTGGCACTAAATCTAGCGGCGTAGTAAGAATTCTAAAAGATTTAGATCGCGATATTACTGGCCGTGAAGTATTAATTGTTGAAGATATTGTTGATACCGGGCTTACTCTGTCATGGTTGAAATCAAACCTAGAGTCGCGTGGTGCAAAGAGTGTCGAGATTCTCTCTATTTTAAGAAAGCCAACCGCTGCAAAAGTTGAAGTAAATGTTAAATATGTTGGCTTTGATATTCCACCTGACTTTGTAGTTGGTTATGGCTTGGATTTTAATGAAAAATATCGAAACCTACCTTTTATTGGCGTGCTTGCTAAGCACATGTACACCTAATTATTATCCCCAATCAAAGAGAAAGAAAAAATGAGCAAAAAGAATGCTGTAAAAGAAAAGAAGAGTAAGAAGCCATCAATTAAGAAGGTTTCTAAACTCTCAGATGGCAACCGACTGCGTAAAGCTACGCGTCGCCCACTCTTTTGGATTCTGCTTGCCATAATTGGAGTTTCAATCTTTGGTCAAATCTCAAGTAGCGGAAATCAATTTACTAAAGTTGATACATCAGCAGTCTTAGCAGCGATTTCAAATAATGATGTCGAATCAGCAATCCTGGTTGATCGCGACCAATTAATCCGCGCAATACTCAAGCCAGGCAAGGCAATTAAAGGTGCTACAAAAGTAGAAGCCTCATACGTAACTCGACAAGAACCCTTAATTGTTGAGTTGTTAACCAGCAACCCACCGCCAAGTAATTGGAATGTAAAAGTTCCAACCACAAATATTTTGATATCAATTTTATTCTCAGTCGGTCCAATTCTTTTAATTGCATTCATTATTTTCTTCCTAATGGGGCAATCCCAAGGCGGTTCCAGAGTTTTTTCATTCGGTCGCTCGCGCGCCAAGTTACAATCTAATGATGCGCCTAAAACTACATTTGCAGATGTAGCCGGAGCAGATGAAGCAGTCGCAGAGCTCCGCGAGATTAAAGACTTCTTAGCCGAACCTAAAAAATATGAAGAGATTGGTGCAAAAATTCCTAAAGGTGTACTTCTATATGGCCCACCCGGAACTGGAAAGACTTTATTGGCCCGGGCAGTTGCCGGCGAAGCGAAAGTACCTTTCTACTCAATCTCTGGTTCTGATTTCGTAGAGATGTTTGTTGGTGTCGGTGCTGCACGGGTGCGTGATCTATTTACGCAAGCTAAAGCAAATGCACCTGCAATTGTTTTCGTAGATGAAATTGATGCAGTTGGTCGTCATCGTGGCGCTGGAATGGGCGGCGGGCATGACGAGCGTGAACAAACACTTAACCAACTTTTAGTAGAGATGGATGGCTTTGAGACAAACGGTTCGGTAATTTTGATTGCTGCGACAAACCGTCCTGATATTTTGGATCCAGCGCTACTGCGGCCAGGTAGATTTGATCGTCAGATTGGAATTGATCGCCCTGATCTAAAAGGGCGGGAAGCGATTTTGCAAGTACATGCGAAAGGCAAACTGCTGGCAGAAAACGTTGATTTACTTGGCTTTGCCCGCCGAACCCCTGGATTTACCGGCGCGGATCTGGCAAACGTGTTAAATGAGGCTGCACTATTAACGGCTCGCCAAAATGAAAAATTAATCACAAATGATTCACTAGATGAAGCAATCGATCGCGTTATGGCTGGCCCACAGCGCAAGAGCCGATTAATGAGCGAAGAAGAACGAAGAGTTACGGCTTATCACGAAGGCGGTC
>JABMMO010000051.1 GCA_013205455.1 Actinomycetota bacterium | reverse complement strand
GGGGACCTAGCTCAATTGGTAGAGCACCGCCTTTGCAAGGCGGGGGTTAGGGGTTCGATTCCCCTGGTCTCCACGTGACTAATACACCAAACACAAAAGCAACTTTGCACACCAATAAAGGTGACATTGTTGTTGATTTATTTCCTAACCATGCGCCAAAAACCGTTGCGAATTTTGTTGAACTCGCCAGCGGTGTTCGCGAATGGGTTGATCCACGAACTGGATATAAAACTTCAGAAAAACTTTATGATGGCACAGTTTTCCATCGCGTAATTAAAGGTTTTATGATTCAAGGCGGCGATCCACTTGGTCAAGGCACTGGTGGACCCGGTTATAAATTTGCTGACGAATTTCACCCAGAATTAAATTTTGATCGCCCGTATTTATTAGCAATGGCTAATAGCGGCCCCGGAACAAATGGTTCCCAATTCTTTATTACAGTTGCGGCGACTGCTTGGTTGAACCGCAAACACAGCATTTTTGGCGAAGTTACCGATGTTGCCAGTCAAGCAATTGTTGACGCAATCGCTACTACCGCAACTGGCGCACAAGATCGACCAATCGAAGCGGTAAAGATTAATTCTGTTTCACTAAGTTAATTTTGTTATTTAATAACGTGAAACGATTTGCAACAGATTCGCTAACAAATTTAATCCTGGTAATTATTGCTGGCAGCTATTTACTGCAAATGATTATTCCCGGGTATGAAACTGCGTTGTTATTAGCTAAAAATCCAGTGCTAAGCGGCGAGTACTACCGAATTCTTACGGTTGCGCTATTACATGGCGGACTACTTCACTTAGGTTTCAACCTTTACTCACTACATTTGTTGGGCTCGCCAGTTGAAGCATTTTTCGGTAAAAGTCGCTACCTTGCGATCTTCATTGGATCACTAATGGCCGCCTCAATAACTTCAGTCATATTTAACCCACCGTATGTTTATTCAATTGGAGCTTCTGGTGCGATCTTCGGGTTATTTGGCGCGCTAGCAGTCGGTGGAAAACGGATGGGCGTAGATTTCCGAAGCATTGGGACAATTGTGGCAATTAACTTTGCACTCGGATTTATGATGAGCGGAATTGATTGGCATGCACACCTAGGCGGCTTGTTTGGCGGCGTAGTGGTTACTTGGGTTTTACAGAACGCGAGAAAACGCTAAAAGTTATACACAGCTTTATCCACACTGTGGAGAATTACAACGGTGTAATTAATAAAGTAGGTATTAGCGCCATTTAGTGGCGAGCGAGAAGCCCACGCCAATAAATGCAAAACCGACCAACATGTTCCATGCGCCGATATTAGGAATCGGATAGGCGGTCTGTGAGATGTAGAAGACCACAATCCAAAGCAAGCCAATCAAAAAGGCGGCGACCATTACAGGGGCTAACCAAGCTGGGCTTTCGGCCGGACCGGAGTCCTGTCCCAATATCTCGGCTGAAATGTAGTTATCTTTCTTCTTCTTGCGGACTTTTGATGTAGGCATGGGGTCAGATTACACCGGAATCTTTAGATTTGGGTAGCGGTAGTAGTTAGAAATGGTCAGAAAGGGCGCAAATGAAGATCTTGGTTGTAAACAACTTTGATTCTTTCGTCTTCAATTTAGTCGACTACCTAAAACGCCTCAGCGCTGATTGCACTGTATTGAATAATGGCCAGATAGATCTAACTCAAATTGAAAAGTATGACGGAGTCTTAATTTCACCCGGACCTGGAACTCCAGAAGGCGCCGGAGCAAGTATTGAAGTTGTAAAAAAATGCGCTGAATTAAGAAAACCACTTCTTGGTGTTTGTTTAGGACATCAAGCAATCGGCGTTGCGTTCGGCGGAATTGTAGAACGTGCACCTGAGTTGTTGCACGGAAAAACTTCGGAAGTAACCCATAACAATTCTGGCGTGCTCCAAAACATTGCTTCACCTTTTACCGCTACTAGGTATCACTCGTTGATAATTAAAAGCAATTCGTTACCGCAAGAATTAGAAGTTACTGCAAAAAGTGAATCCGGAATAATCATGGCGATAAAACATAAAACGCTTCCAATAGAGGGTGTGCAATTTCACCCAGAAGCAATTTTAACTGAACACGGTTATCAAATCATCGGCAATTGGTTAGTCCAATGTGGCGATCAAGACGCAAGAAAAAGATCAGAAGGCTTTAATCCAATAGTTACAAGAGGTTAGTTTGTAGCTGCTCTATTAATTGTGATGGTTACTGAACTTCCAATGGTTTTTACCAACCCAGCATCAGGTGCTTGCGCCAACACAACACCAACTGGTTGGCTCGCATCGGTAGCATCAACAATTTTTACCAAGAATCCAGCTTGTATTAATAATGTGCGGGCTTGAATTTCACTAACCCCAACAAGATTTGGAACTTGTACATTTCCACTCGCGATATCTAGAACCACGCCGCTACCAGCCCTAACACTCTCCCCAGATTTTGGTGCCACACTCAAAACCGTTCCTGGTGCTTGTTCTGAATCAACTGGGTTTGTTCGCAATATAACTAAACCGGATTGAACTAAAAGTATCCGCGCCTCTTCCAAAGATTTCCCGATTAAACCAACTGGAACAATGGCATCACCTGGGCCATCGGATAACGTCAAAGTTACGCTGCTTCCGGTTGAAACTTTTGAAGTTGCTAACGGTAGTTGTGAAACCACACGATCTCTTGGAATTCTAGGATCACGCGCACGATTAACTGTGATTGTGAAACCAACCAATAATTCGCGTGCTTGTGCTTCAGTTAAACCCACTACGTTTGGCAGACCAGCGCTTAATGTTGAGTTAGTTTTAGAAAAAATAGTGAAATTAGCAATTACACCTAACCCCAATAAAACTACAGAAAGAGCCGCAACCACTTTTAATCTCTTGGTGGACTTTTTAGTTCTTGGAATTTCTCGAGTGATTGCTTCACCGCGAGCTAATCGCTTTAAATCATCCAACATCGCAATTGCACTTTGATATCGATCATCTGGATTCTTTGCTAGCGCAACTGAAATAAAGTTGTCGACCATCGAATTTAAAGTTGGTTGTAATTGTGTTGCAGGAGTAACCACACCTGATACATGTTGGTAAGCAATTGCTACTGGTGTATCTCCAGTAAATGGCGGCTTACCAGAGATTAATTCGTAAAAAAGACAACCAACCGAATATAAATCGCTTCTCGAGTCAGCTTGGTCTCCAATTGCTTGTTCAGGTGAAAGGTATTGCGCAGTTCCCACAACATTCCAAGTACTAGTC
>JABMMO010000050.1 GCA_013205455.1 Actinomycetota bacterium | reverse complement strand
AGTTTTTCTTACCGGGATGGAAGAAGGAATTTTTCCGCACTCAAGATCGCTCGGCGATCAGAAAGAATTAGAAGAAGAACGTCGACTTGCATACGTTGGCTTAACTAGAGCTCGCCAACATTTATATTTGTCGCGGGCTGAATATCGATCTGCTTGGGGAGCGCCGAATTACAATCCAGCTTCGCGTTTTCTTGATGAAATTCCAGAAGCGATAATTAAATGGAATCAAACTCCCGAAAAGACTTTCACAACTACTAGAACTAAGAAATTCTTATCAACTCCGCCGCCTCGCCCAACCGGTAAGAAATCTGTTGTGATGGATTTAAATCCGGGCGATCGAGTCACTCATGACACATTCGGTTTAGGGACTGTGATAACCATCTCAGGCGAGGGCGATAAAGCCGAAGCCACGATTGATTTTGGTGGTTATGGCGAAAAACGGTTATTGCTCCGTTATGCGCCAGTAGGTAAGTTATGAGCGTGTCCGACGCCGCTAAGAATTCACCAATCCGAGTTGTTGTCGCCAAACCAGGTTTAGATGGTCATGATCGCGGTGCCAAAGTTGTGGCGCGCGCTTTGCGAGATGCTGGTTGTGAAGTTATTTACACCGGTTTACATCAAACCCCAGAACAAATTGTTAGCACTGCGGTTCAAGAAGATGCCGATGCAATTGGACTTTCAATTCTCTCTGGTGCACACATGTCGTTATTTGCACGGATCATTGATTTGTTGAAGAATGAGAAAGCAGAAGATATTATTTTATTTGGTGGCGGAATTATTCCTGATGCCGATATAAAGTCTTTGAAAGCGATGGGCGTTGCTGAAATATTTACCCCAGGAGCACCAACCGAAGAAATCGTAAAATGGTTAAAAGGAGTTGTGCATGGATCTATTTGAGTATCAGGCACGAGATTTATTCGAAGCGCATGGCGTGCCAGTTCTCAAAGGAGCAGTAGCCACAACTCCGGAAGCAGCATTTACAGCAGCCGAGTCAATGGGTGGTCGTGTTGTTGTAAAAGCGCAAGTAAAAGTTGGTGGTCGTGGTAAAGCCGGTGGTGTCAAGCTTGCTGAGAACGCCGAAGCTGCGCGCGAAAAAGCAAAAGCAATCCTTGGTATGGATATCAAAGGCCATACCGTCCATAAAGTGATGATTGCGCAAGCTGCGCCAATTGAAAGTGAGTACTACTTAGCAATTCTGCTAGACCGAACAAACCGATCGTTTTTAGTAATGGCATCGGTCTCTGGTGGCATGGAAATTGAAGAAGTAGCCCATAAGACGCCAGAGAAATTAGCAAAAGTTAATATCAATCCAAACATTGGAATATCCCAAGAACTTGCGCTAGAAATTGTGCGCAAAGGTGGTTTTGGTCCAGATGTTGATCGGGCCGTTGCTGATGTTTTAGTTACGCTCTGGAAAACTTTTGTAGCTGAAGACGCAACTCTGGTTGAAGTTAACCCGCTAGTTAAAACATCAGATGGAAAAATCATTGCCCTCGATGGAAAAGTTACTTTGGATGACAGCGCTATTTTCCGTCATGCCGATCATGAAGCGCTAGTTGATCACGATGCTACCGATCCGTTAGAAGCGCTCGCTAAAGCTAAAGACTTGAACTATGTAAAACTCGATGGCGAAGTTGGCATCATCGGAAATGGTGCTGGATTAGTAATGAGCACGCTCGATGTAGTCGCTTATGCTGGCGAGAAATTTGGTGGCGTAAAACCTGCGAACTTCTTAGATATCGGCGGCGGCGCTTCTGCCCAAGTTATGGCTGATGGACTTTCCATAATTCTTGGCGACCCTGCTGTTAAAAGCGTTTTCGTAAATGTATTTGGTGGCATCACTGCTTGCGATGCAGTCGCTAATGGAATTGTGCAAGCGCTAGAAATGCTCGGTGCAAAAGCGACAAAACCAATTGTGGTTCGGTTAGATGGTAACAACGTTATTGAAGGCCGCAGAATTTTGAACGCAGCAGCACACCCATTAGTTGAACAACTCGACACCATGGATGGCGCTGCAAGTCGCGCTGCAGAATTGGCGGCAAAATAATGGCTATCTTCTTAAATAAAGAGAGCAAAGTTATTGTGCAAGGCATGACTGGTTCTGAAGGAAGTAAACACACTAAGCGAATGTTGGCCGCTGGTACAAAAATTATTGGCGGAGTAACACCAGGCAAAGGTGGCCAAGCCGTGGATATTGATGGCACGATGTTGCCAGTTTTTAACTCAGTTTCGGAAGCAGTCGCTGCAACTGGTGCAAATGCTTCGGTAGTTTTCGTACCGCCAAAGTTTGCAAAAGCTGCAGTAATTGATGCAGTTGATGCAAAACTTCCCTTGGTTGTTGTGATCACCGAGGGAATTCCAGTACATGACACCGCTGCATTTTTCGCTTATGCCCAAAGTAAAGGTACAACTCGCTTAATCGGCCCAAACTGTCCGGGCCTAATTAGCCCAGGACTATCAAATGTTGGAATTATTCCAGCCGACATTACTGGCCCAGGAAAAATTGGTTTAGTTTCTAAATCCGGAACCCTTACATACCAAATGATGTACGAACTTAGAGATTTCGGATTTACCACCGCAGTTGGAATTGGTGGCGACCCAATTATTGGCACAACTCATATCGACTGCTTACGCGCATTCCAAGATGATCCAGAAACCGAAGCCATCGTGATGATTGGTGAAATCGGTGGCGATGCGGAAGAACGAGCTGCTGCATTCATCAAAGAATATGTAACTAAACCAGTCGTTGGGTATGTCGCTGGATTTACCGCCCCAGAAGGAAAGACAATGGGCCATGCGGGAGCGATTGTCTCCGGATCATCAGGTACTGCAGCCGGAAAGAAAGATGCGTTGGAAGCCGCTGGTGTAAAAGTTGGCAAGACACCAAGTGAAACTGCAGCGATCATGCGTGCTATTTTGAAGGGCTAATGTGAAACGAGTTCTGTGGGTTTGCTTCCAGCAATCTCTGCGGAGCGCAACACTTTTCGGATTACCACTCGCATTCTTAGCTTTAATCGGTTGGGCTACTGCGGGAAGTGCAACTGGTCAAACTAGCGATCCCATTAAAGCATCGCTCTGGCTCTGGTTAGCTGCTCATCACATTCCATTTAATGTAACTTCGCAAAGTGGTACTGGAACTGGATTACTAACTTATCTTCCAATTGGTGCGATGTTATTTCCATTTCTAGCAATCCGAGTGGGGTTTCGTCGTAGCATTGAAAAAATTCAACCAACTCAGAACCACGTTCTGCGTCAGGTTATTTTTGGTTTTGCTTTTGCTTACGCAGTGATTGCAACAATCGCTGCGGCCGTTACCAGCAGCAGCTCCATCAGAATTCATTGGTATTTAGCGTTTCCAATAGTTTTTACTTTATCTTGGCTTATTTCTTTTTTTATGACGGAACTCGAGCCTGGGAAGATAACAAGTTTTTTCTGGAAAAAAACTATGCGCACTTCGTTAGTGGGGATTTTAATTATTTGGGGGATTGGCGCAATTGTGCTAAGCGTGTCAATCCTGCTCCATTTAAGCGTTGTAAATCAATTAACCACCGTAATTCAACCTGGAATTTTCGGTGGATTTGCTTTGCTAATAATACAAATTCTCTATATCCCAAATGCCGCTTTTTCTGCAGTTGGCTATATTATCGGTGCCGGTTTTCACATCGGGAATGGTTCACTAATTCATCCGCTAATTCATCGACTCTCAGAGATTCCAGCAATTCCACTACTCGGTGCGCTACCAGTAAATGTATTTCCAATCGCAGCGCTCGGCGCGCTGCTACCGATCTTTTTTGGATTTTGGGCTAGCAAATCCGGTAGTTCGAAGTACAAAATTTCATTGATTGGTTCGGTAGCGCTGTTATCAACAATAATTTCAATACTTGCAAGTGGTGCCCTGCTCAATCGAAACCTTTCAAACGTAGGGCTCTCGTTATGGCAGTTTCCATTAGTTATGACTGGTGAATTCGCTATCGGAGTTGGAATTACCCGCTTAATTGAAAAGCGAAAGAAAATTAATGAGTGAACATTCGATTGTCATTCTGGCTTCCGGGAGTGGCACGCTGGCCCAAGCGCTAATAGATGCGGCTGAACGAAACGAATTGGATTGCGAGATTTCCGCAATAATCTCAGATAAACAATCGCAAGTTTTAGAACGTGCTCGAAAGTACGACATTACAAACTTTTATTTACCGCTTGTAAAAGATAGATCTGATTGGGATAGAAAGTTATTAGATCTAGTAAATAAATTGAAACCAGATCTAGTTGTAAGCGCAGGCTTCATGCGAATTTTGTCACCAGAATTTGTTTCAAGATTTGATTGCATTAATTCGCACCCATCACTATTACCTGCATTCCCAGGCGCACATGCAGTCCGAGATGCGTTAGCAGCCGGGGTAACCGAAACGGGATGCACCGTGCATTGGATAGATGCCGGGATAGATACTGGACCGATTATCGGACAAATCCCAATGCCGATCTATCCAACCGATAGTGAAGAAACGCTGCACGAACGCATTAAGATTGCCGAACGAGCGCTCATTGTTGAGACCGTTTCTGCTTTGCTGGCTGATAAGCATTAAAGAATTTACAGGAGAACTAGGTGTCTACACGTAAACCAATTCGTAGAGCTCTGGTTAGCGTTTACGATAAAACTGGTTTAATTGAATTAGGTAATGCGCTTAATAAAGCTGGCGTTCTCATACTCTCAACTGGCTCTACCGCAAAGAAATTATTAGGCGCTGGAATTCCGGTTACCCCAGTGGAGGAATATACAAAATTTCCGGAGATGTTAGATGGTCGAGTAAAAACACTTCATCCAAGAATTCATGCCGGATTATTAGCAGATCAATCAAATAGCGATCATCTGGCCCAACTTGAAGCCGAAAACATTGAAGCATTTGATTTAGTGGTAATTAATTTGTATCCATTTACCCAAACCATTGAATCTGGCGCAGCTTTTGCAGAATGTATAGAACAGATCGATATCGGTGGACCATCAATGTTGCGTGGCGCAGCTAAAAATCACAATAGCGTGGCGGTAATTTCAGATCCGTCGCAATATCAAACTTTAGTTACTGCCCTTGACGCCGGTGGCTTCACGATTAAGGAACGCCGCCAGCTAGCGCTAGAAACTTATCGGCGGACTGGTGAATATGACATTGCAATTTCAGAGTGGTTATCTCAATTTACCGATTCTGAAGGGTTGCCAGAATGGACCGGTCGCGTCTGGCATAAAGTAAACGATCTTCGCTATGGCGAAAATCCGCATCAGAGTGCGGCTTTTTATCGAAGTTCAAATCGAGCCACCGGTTTAGCTGCAACCGAACAATTACATGGCAAAGCGATGTCATTTAATAACTTCACCGATGCAGATGCAGCTTGGCGTACGGCGTGGGATCAGAGCGAACCTTGCGTTGCCATAATTAAACATGCCAATCCATGCGGAGT
>JABMMO010000049.1 GCA_013205455.1 Actinomycetota bacterium | reverse complement strand
GCTTCCGATACTCTCGCCACATGCAAGCCAGTAACGCAAAGCCAACCATCATCCTTGCGACTAGCAACGGTATTGGCATGGGCCATTTAGCTCGCGCTACGGCGATCGGAGTAGCTCTTCAAGATCGTGCAAACCCAATAATCATTTCAATGGCAAGCGCTATAGCGCAAATCCCAGAAGCAACCGGAATCCCTGCCGAATATATAACTGGCAGAGATCGCGGACTTATGCCTAGATATAAATGGGATAAATATTTAAAAGATCGAATACTTGCGTTAGTTGAAGAGACTGGCGCCACAATTCTTACTTTTGATGGCGTAGTTCCATATCCAGGAATACTCGCAGCAAAAATGGCAAAACCAGAGTTGACGTTAATTTGGATCCGACGTGGTTTATGGCAGAAGAAACCACAGCGCTTTGTATTGGGAGCTCAATCAAAAATTATGGATTATGTAATTGAACCCGGTGATTACGCGCGCGCATACGACAAAGGACCAACATCAAAACGAAAGGAATCAAAATTAGTTTCACCTGTCTCGCTTTTTAAAGAAAGTAGCGTGCTAAATAAAAAAGCGGCAAAAGAAAAATTAGGATTAGATGTGAATCGACCTGCCGTCTTGGTTCAACTCGGTACTGGTGATGCAGATGTAAACGAAAAAATGCAAGCCGCACTATCTGGACTAATTGGATGGAAAGATCTACAGGTTGTCTTGACTAAAGAACCAAAAGACAAAAATGGCAATTCACTTGCACCTGTCGAGCTAGATATAAAAGTTGCACGTTACTTTCCATTGGCAGACTTACTTCATGCTTTCGAAGCTGGAATTTGTGCTGCCGGATATAACGGTGTCCATGAATTGTTAGCAGCTGGTTTGCCAACGGTTTTTGTAGCAAATATCCGAGGTACCGATGATCAAGAAACTCGTGCCCGTTGGTGTGCTGATAACAACGTCGCGCTAATGGCCGACCAATCAAATCTTACTGATATTGAAAATACCGTTAAGAAACTTCAAATCGAGAGCGTTAGGAAATCACTATCCGAAAGTTGCGCAAAACTTCCAGCGACAACCGGCGCGGCGGAAATTGCTGATTTCTTGCTAACACTCTCAAAGCCGTTAGCAGCAACTCGAATGTTGCGCAGTATCCGTTATGGTGGGTTCTCTATATTTGAAGTCCTACGAAAAAGCCCAATCAACGCTATTAAGTATTTAATTATTTTCTTTCTGGAAAAAGTTGGACTCTCCTATAGAACGCTATTCCCACATAAAGCAAATACTCCGCAAATTACAGGAGCACCTATTTACTCTAATTCGTCAAAAGCAGAAGAGCTACAGGCATTTGTTAAAGCTCCAAGAAGATTCGAACATCTGATTTCAAACTCATCTCCAGAATATCTGCAGCGCCGTCACGAAATTGCAAACCGTGCTTATGAATTACCCGCTAAAGGTTCTAAAAAATGAGGCTAGGTGTTTTAGATGTTGGATCAAATACGGTGCACCTGCAAATAGTAGACACAGCTCCAGGTGCTCGTCCAAATCCGACTGCGAATTTTAAGGAAGATCTCCAGTTAACTTCATACCTTGATGAAAATGGAAATATCTCGAATGACGGTATTGAAGCTTTACGAAGTTGCATTGGGCGCGCGCTAAAAGAAGCAAACTTGGCAAATACAAAAGAGTTGCTCCCGTTTGCCACGTCAGCGCTCCGAGATGCAAAAAATGGTGCAGAGATAATTGAGTTAATCAACAAGGAGTATGAAATTGATCTACAAGTACTTTCTGGCGAAGAAGAGGCGCGGACAACTTT
This sequence comes from Actinomycetota bacterium, assembly GCA_013205455.1. GTDB lineage: Bacteria > Actinomycetota > Actinomycetes > Nanopelagicales > Nanopelagicaceae > UBA7398. Next base: position 4,145 of record JABMMO010000049.1, on the reverse strand, counting down.
CTTAGCTGCCAGACGTTGGTACGGATGGTCCAGTGGCCGACTTCTAATGTTAGATATTGGTGGAGGTTCACTTGAAATTGCAGTTGGTGTTAATGAAGCTCCCGATGTGGCGTTTTCGCTACCACTTGGTGCAGCTCGGTTAACTAAAGATCTTTTGGAAGGTGACCCATTTACTAAAAAAAGTTTACGATCTATGCGAGATCATATAGAGAATAAATTAGGCGAAATTTTACCCGCACTTGTACAAAATCAAGGTACTGATCGTGCGATTGCTACAAGCAAAACTTTCCGAACGCTTGCAAGATTATGTGCAGACTGGATTCCAGGAAATGGTAAAGATTTAAGAATTGATTCATTGCGGAAAATAACGCCAAGATTGGCGGAGATGAGCCTTGATGACCGAGCAGATTTACCTGGTGTATCTGCCGGTAGAGCCCGACAAATTGTGGCCGGTGCGTATGTTGCCGAAAGTGTCATGCGCAACTTAGATGTGGATCAACTAGAAATTTGTCCTTGGGCACTTCGTGAAGGCATTGTTCTAAAGTGGATGGATTGGATGGAAGTTTAGTTTTTAAACGGCAGGTGCTGCTAAAAAATCAATAGAAATTACGACATTATCAACATGATGCACAATCCACGCATCACCAGGTTCGAGTTTAGTATGCGTGGTTTCTACGCCAGATTTCTCAACTAGATTCGCCATAATTTCCGGAAGTATTGGATTATGACTGCATGCAATCACATTGCTATGTAAATTTAGGAGTTTTCTAATATATTTCAAAGGTTTATCTGGATTTTTAGCGTAGACATATTCACTTAAATCTTCTGCAAATATTAAATTTAAATTAAGGCTACGCGCAATTGGTGTAACAGTTTCATAACACCTAACAGCAGCCGATGAATGAATCTCTTCAATTCCATAAACTTGCATCGTACTTAATAAACGTTTAGCTTGTAATTGTCCTAATTGAATCAGTGGACGATCGCCATCATCACCAATCCATTCATTTCTATCTAGCGCTTCAGCGTGCCGTAACAAAACAAGAACATTTGTGTCCAAATCAAAATTCATGAAAGTCTTTAAAATTGAAATATCGTCTGGACGGGAGAGCTTTACTTCAGCCTCAGAAATTGAAAACCACTTCACAACATCTACTTCACTTGGTTGCGGTACACCTACTACAGAAATGAACCGAGCCGACCAATATTGCACATTCTTATTGATTCCGTGAGTTAAATAATTTAACTCGCCAATATATGGCCCCATAACTATTGAAAACCCGGTCTCTTCCATCACCTCTCGAAATGCACAAGCAATTGCAATTTCATTCTCTTCTAATTTACCTTTTGGAAACGACCAATCGTCGTATTTCGGACGATGTATAAGTGCAACTTCTAATTCATCGCTATCGTTCCTGCGCCAAACTATGGCACCAGCCGCAAGTACTCTGGAACTCATCATCGTTTCAATCTATCGATTAGCCGAGCGTGCAAAGAAATAAATTTCTTGCCGTGAACATCTTTATCTTTTCTATGCCAAGTACCGTTTTGGTCTAACTCCCACCGGTCAATATCTTCGGCAAAATACCCTTCTAACTCGGCATTTAGCGTTGCTTTATGTTCGGGTGCAATAATCTTCACAAGTGCTTCAACTCTGCGATCTAAGTTACGTTCCATTAAGTCGGCGCTACCGATCCAGAATTCGGTTTCGCCACCATTGGCGAAATTGAATATTCTGGAATGCTCAAGAAATCTACCAACAATTGATCGAACCTTAATATTTTCGGATACTCCAGGAATTTCTGGTTTCAATGAGCAAATTCCTCTAGTTACTAACTCCACTTTTACGCCAGCTGTCGATGCTCGATAAAGTGCATCAACAAATGCTTCATCCAATAGTGAATTCAATTTGAATCTAATTCCCGAGGGCAATCCTTTTTTGGCGTTCTCTATTTCTTTCTCAATTTTTCCTAACAATCCACTTCGCAAAGATCTCGGCGCCACAAGAAGTCTTGAAAATTCCGTATCTACTACAAAACCAGATAATTGATTAAATAATCTAGAAAGATCGTGACCGAGATCTGGATCCGAACTTATCAATCCCCAGTCCTCATATAAACGTGCGGTTTTAGGGTTGTAATTTCCGGTTCCGACATGGCAGTAGCGACGTAAACTATTGGTCTCTTGTCTAACAATCAAAGAGAGCTTCGCATGAGTTTTCATTCCCATAAGCCCATACACAACATGGACTCCAGCACTTTCAAGTTTTCTGGCCCAGCGAACGTTTGCGAGTTCATCAAAACGTGCACGAATTTCCACAACCGCTAAGACTTGCTTTCCAGCCTCAGCTGCTTCAATCAAGGCATCAACTATTGGTGAATCTCCGGAAGTTCGGTAAAGAGTCTGCTTTATTGCTAACACCTGCGGATCCCTTGCAGCGTTCTCCAAAAACCTAACAACTGAAGTTGTAAATGATTCATATGGGTGATGGAGCAGTACTTCATTATTCTTCAATGAGTCAAAGAAAGCCTCACTGTCCTCGCTCTCAGTTTCAAGCAGGAATTTTGAGGTTTTGCTCCTAAAAACTGGATATTTCAAATCTTTTCTATCAATGTCCGCAATTTGGTTTAGACAAGTTAAATCAATCGGCCCCTGCCTTTGGATTACTTCAGCTTCAGTAATCTCTAATTCATCAATTAAAAGCGAAAGTAATTCCGGTTTAATTTTGCGATCAACTTCTAATCTCACTGGTGGGCCAAATCTTCGTTGAAGCAACTCCTGCTCCATAGTTTCAAGTAAATCTTCGCTATCTTCCTCTTCAATTTCAAAATCTTGATTCCTAGTTACTCTAAAGGTGAAATAATCCTCGATAGTCATCCCAGGAAATAGCTCTTGTAAATTCGCAACTATTACTTCTTCTAGAGTTACATATCTATGTATCGCAGATTTTTGAGTTTTCACAAATCTAGGGATTACTGGAGGAACTTTAACCCGCGCAAAGAATTTATCACTTTTTTCTTTATGACTAACTACTATTGCAAGATTTAAGGAAAGTCCAGAAATATATGGGAAGGGATGAAGAGGGTCGACCGCTAATGGTGTTAGAATCGGAAATATTGTATTTAGAAAATACTCTTTTAAGTAACTCTTCTCCAAATCATTTAAATTATCCCAACTTGTTAGCTCTATTTCTTGGGCAGCCAGTGCCGGCTTTAGTTCGTTATGAAATAAAGCGGCTTTTCTATCTGCTAACTCTCTACTTTTTATTAGGACTTTACTCAGTAATTCGCTCGGAGTTAGTCCAGCGATACCTTTTTGGGTAATTCCATTTTCAATCTTACGTTTTACGGTGGCAACACGAATCATATAAAAATCATCTAAATTTGAGGAAAAAATTGCTAAGAATCTAACCCTTTCAAGCAGCGGCAGTGAATTATCTTCAGCTAGTTCTAAAACTCGTTGATTGAAATCTAACCAACTTAATTCCCGATCGATTAGAAGCTCTGAAAAATCATTGGGGAATTCAGTAGTCATGGGTTGATTATTGAAACCTTTTATGAACGGGAAGTTAAACATGGGGGTATATATTCTAAATAGTTGCTAGACCTTCAACAACTCTCGACCTTTTCCGACCGCTAGTTTTGCCTGAGAAGAGGTAGTAAGGACACCAGAATTTCTGGCAGACTTTCGTAGGTAAATCTGACGAATTTTTAGCTTGGAGGGCTGATGTACGGCAAGTATTGGATTAGCCCGGAAACGACTTCGATAAATCGATTACCGATGCTAAATATGGAGCACCTGCATTCAATTTCTTTAGATGGACCGTGGCGCTTCCAGTTATTAGATCGTGCCGACGCAACTCCTGCGGGTAGCTGGAACATTGAAAACGTCCCAAGTTTGTGGACTATCAATAAAGGTGAACATCACTATAAAGATGCGCCAATCTATACAAACACGCAAATGCCTTTTGATAATTTACCACCATCTGTGCCGCTTCATAATCCAACTGGAATTTATGAACGTGATTTCACAATTCCAGATGCTTGGCAGAACAAACGAATCGTGCTTTCGCTCGGCAGTTTTGAATCAGTAGCTGTCGTGACGATAAATAATAAAGATGTAGGAATGGCTAAAGATTCTCATTT